>NZ_LZJA01000305.1:0-29502 GCF_001666785.1 Mycobacterium sp. E3305
GCGTGGTGGCGGCTGACTTTCGGGCTGTCGAGGACGATGTCGTTGTCCGGGAGCCGCCCGATCCGGGTCGCCGCCGCTCGCAGCGGATAACTGCGTCCCGACGTCTCGTGCAGGTAAGCGATCGCCTTCTGCCCGGACACCATGGTGTGTTGTTCGAGCACCGTCACCGTGTCGACGGCGGCGGTCTTGGCGGTTCGTTTCACGTCCAGCGGTTCCTGCCGCAGGATCTGCTCGTTGAGCGACCGCAGCGTCGGGCCCGGATCGATTCCCAGGTCGTCGGCGAGCGTCGTCTTGACGCGTCGATAGGCGGCCAGGGCGTCGGATTGGCGGTCGGTGAGGTAATAAGCCGTGATCAACTGCGCCCACAGCGGCTCGCGATAGGGGTGTTCGGCGGTCAGCGCCTCCAGTTCGGTGATCACGGCGGACGCACGCCCGCACGCGATTTCGGCCTCTGCCTTCGCGCCGTGGACCAGAATCTTTTCCTCGACAAGGGAAGTGGCGAAGGTGTCGACGAACTGGAACTCGCGCAAGTCCTCGAGCACCGGTCCGCGCCATTCCGCCAACGCGGTCGCCAGGTGCCGGCTGGCGTCTTCGAATTTGCCGGTGGCTGCGGCGTGTACACCCGCGGTCTTTTCGGCGATGAAGCGTCCGAGATCGTAAGCGTTTTCGGCGATACTGAGCCGGTATCCCGGCGGCGCCGCCGCCAGCACCACCCGAGGGTCGATGCCGGCGGTGCTGAGCAGCTTGCGCAGATTGGACACATACGAATGGATGCTGGCCCGTGCCCCCGACGGCGGCTCGTCGTCCCATAGGGCCGTGATGAGCCGGTCGACCCCGACCGGACTGTTGTGGTTCATCAACAGCATGGCAAGCACCGCCCGCTGTTTGGGAGTGCCCAAGGCCACCAGGCTGCCGTCGACACTCATCTCCAACGGTCCGAGCAGACCGAGTTCGAGACGTTTGTCCACCATCGCCTATCGGTCCTTCCGGTCCTGCGCAGCGCACCTTTGAGATGTCCTAGCTTGCCATTGTGATATCAATCCCTGCGATTTCGGTAGTGACCCGCGAATTGTGCGTGTTCGACGGCTGGGCGCTGATCGCACCGCGGGTGATGAAAAGCGTTCCCCGCCACAAGGACGTGGGGCGCCTGTCGCGAACGGGTCTGGCGCTCAGGCGAACACGCACAAGGCGGACAAGGTTCCGATCTTGGCCTTTTCGTTGCCTCAATAAATTCTCAACGTGACGTCACAGCGACCCCCGCGTCGGACTAGGCCCTGGTCATGGCGTAGTAGGCGCCCCGCCGGGCCAGCAGCTCGGCGTGGCTGCCCTGTTCGACGATCCGGCCGGCCTCGATCACGACGATGCGGTCGGCGTCCCGGATCGTCGAAAGGCGGTGCGCGATAATGAAACTCGTACGGTCGCGGCGAAGTTCGGACATGGCGCGGGCGATGAGCGCCTCGGTGCGGGTGTCGACGGAGCTGGTCGCCTCGTCCAGGATCAGCAGCCGCGGCCGGGCGAGGAACGCCCGCGCGATGGTGATCAACTGCCTCTCGCCCGCGCTGATGTTGCCGCCGCCTCCGCTGACTCGGGTCTCGTAGCCGGCGGGCAGCGTGTGCACGAACCGGTCGACATAAGCCGCCTGCGCGGCCCGCACCACCTCGTCCGCGCCGGCCCCGGGCCGCCCGTAGGCGATGTTCTCCGCGATCGTCCCGTCGAAGAGCCAGGTGTCCTGCAGGACCATGCCGATCCCCGAGCGCAGCGACTGCCTGCTGACGGTGGTGATGTCGACACCGTCGACCAGGATCCGACCGGAGTCGACGTCATAGAACCGCATGAGCAGGTTCACCAGCGTGGTCTTGCCGGCCCCGGTCGGCCCGACGATCGCCACCGTGCTGCCCGGCTCGGCCACCATCGACAGGTCGTGGATCACCGGGGTGTTCGGGCGGTACCCGAAGGTCACGTGTTCGAACTCGACTCGTCCGGCGCGATGTGTGGCCCCGCTGTCGGCGGTCGGTTCGGGGTCCGCCGTTTCTTCGGGCTCGTCGAGCAGATCGAACACCCGCTCCGCGCTGGCCACGCCGGACTGCAGGGTGTTGTACATCCCGGCGACCTGGCTCAGCGGGGCGTTGAACTGCCGGACGTATTGGATGAAGGCCTGGATGCCGCCCAGGGTGATGTGGCCGGTGGCCACCTGCAGGCCGCCCACCACGGCGACGGCCACGTAGCCCAGGTTGCCGATGAACGACGTCGCCGGTGCCACGAGTCCCGAGAAGAACTGCGCGCCGAAGCTGGCCCGGTAGACGTCGTCGTTGTGGTCGCGGAACTGTTCGCGCGCGGCGGCCTGATGGCCGAACGTCTTGACCACCGTGAAGCCGCTGTACGTCTCCTCGATGTGGGCGTTGAGGCGACCGATGCTCGTCCATTGGGCCACGAACAGGCGCTGCGCGCGCCGCGCGATCGCGCGGGTGGCCACCAGCGACAGCGGCACCGTCGCCACGGCGATCAGGGCCAGCAGAGGCGAGATGGACAGCATCATCGCCAGCACGGCGACGATGGTCAGCACCGACGTGACGAGCTGGCTGATGGTCATGGACAGCGACGACTGCACGTTGTCGATGTCGTTGGTCACCCGGCTCAACAGCTCGCCGCGCTGGCGCCCATCGAAGTACGACAGCGGCAGCCGGTGGATCTTGTCCTCGACGTCGGAACGCAGCGCGACCATGGTGCGCTGCACGGTCACGTTGAGCAGGCGCGCTTGCGCCCAGATCAGCAGCGCGGAAGCGAGATACAAACCCAACGCCAGCACCAGGGTTCGTGCCACCGCGGCGAAGTCCACGCCTCTGCCCGGCACCACGCTCATTCCCGAGAGAAGGTCGGCGAAGGTGTTGTCGCCCCTGGCCCTGGCCGCGGCGACCGCCTGTGCCTTGGTGATGCCCGCGGGGAGCTGACGTCCGATGACGCCGTTGAACAGCAGATCGGTGGCGTGGCCGAGGATTCGCGGAACGACGACCCCGATCACCGTGCCGGTTACGCCGAGGCTGATCACCGCGATGCTCAGCCGGCGTTGGGGCGCAAGCCGTCTCACCAGCCGGGCGGCCGAACCCCAGAAGTCGCGGGAGCGTCCGGCCGGGGCCGGGGTCAAGCCGCGAGTGGCCGTCACGGTCATGGCGCGCCCCCGACTTGGCCCGATCGGACGGCGCTGACCGATTGGGAGTCGGCGAACTCGGCATAGGTGGCGCAGTCGGCGAGCAGCGATTCGTGCGTGCCGGTGCCGACCAGTCTCCCGCTGTCGACGACGATCACCTGGTCGGCCTGGGCGGCGGTCGAAACCCGTTGCGTGACAACGATGACGGTGGACTGACCGGTAATCCGCTTCAGCGATTCGCGCACCCGCGCGTCGGTGTGCACGTCGAGCGCGCCGAACGAGTCGTCGAAGAGATAGATGGCCGGTCGGCGGATGGCCGCCCGCGCGATGGCCAGTCGCTGCCGCTGACCGCCGGAGAAGTTGATTCCGCCCTGAGCCACTCGCATTCTGAGCCCGTCATCGTGTGCGCGCACGAACCCGTCGGCGTCGGCCACGCGCAACGCTTGCCACATCTCGTCGTCGGTCGCGTCCGCCTTGCCATAGCGCAGGTTGTCCGCCACGGTCCCCGAGAACAGGTAGCCGCGCTGGGGAACCAGCCCGATCGCGGACCAGAGCCGCTCGGTGCGGTAATCGCGGACATCGACGTCGTCCACCAGGACGGCGCCGCCGGTGACGTCGTAGAGCCGGCAGATCAGCGACACCAGCGTCGACTTGCCCGAGCCGGTGCTGCCGACGATGGCGGTGGTGGTGCCGGGCCGCGCGGTCAGCGAGATGTCTTGCAGGACGGGCCTGTCGGCGCCCGGATAGGTGAATGTCGCGCCCGCCAGGCGCACCATTCCGGTGATCCCGCCGCGCGGGAACACCGGGCTCCGCGGGTCGTCGACGGCGGCCTCGGTCGAAAGAACTTCGGTGATCCGTTCGGCGCAGACGGAGGCTCGGGGCAGCACCACCAGCGTCATGGTCGCCATCAACACCGCCATCAGGATCTGGGTGAAGTACGCCAGGAACGCGGTCAGCGACCCGACCTGCATCTGGCCGCGATCGATGCGCAGCCCGCCGAACCAGATCAGCGCGACGCTGGACACGTTGACGGTCAGCGTGGTCACCGGCAGCATCAGCGCCTGCCAGTTGCCGGCGGTCAGCGCGGTATCGGACAGCGCGGCGTTGGCCCGGCCGAACCGCTCCCGCTCGTAGCCTTCGCGGGCGAACGCCCTCACCACCCGGATGCCGGACAGCTGGTCGCGCATCACCCGGTTGATGCCGTCGATCAGGCCCTGCATCCTGCGGAACAGCGGGAGCATGTGCGACATCACCCAGTAATTGGCCACAGCCATGATGGGAACGCTGACCAGCAGCAGCCAGGTCAGCGCCGCCTCCTGGTGGATGGCCATCACGATCCCGCCGATGCACATGATCGGCGCGGTGACCAGCACGGTGCTCGAGATCTGAACGAGGTACTGGATCTGGCGGACGTCGTTGGTGCTGCGCGTCAACAACGTGGGCGCGCCGAAGCGGTCCGTCTCGTGTTCGGAGAAGGTGGTGACGTGTTCGAACATCGCGGCGCGCAGGTCGCGACCGAAGCCCATGCCGGTTCGCGAGCCGAAGTACACCGCCGCGATCGCGCACAACACCTGCAGGCCGGTGACCGAGAGCATCACCAGGCCGAGCCTGACGATGGTGGCCGTGTCGCCCTTGGCGACGCCCTCGTCGATGATGGCGGCGTTGACCGTCGGCAGGTACAGCGATGCCAGCGTGCTGATCAGCTGGAGCACCATCAGCGCCGCGACCAGCCGCCGGTACGGCCGGATGTACTGGCGCAGCAGTGCCAGGAGCATTTCGTAACTGTCGCACACGGCGCGTCCCGCGGCCGCCAGCAACCGCCGGATGGGCTAACTCGGCCGCCGCATGCGGTGACGCGACTGAAACGCCTGCTCAGGCGCGTCGGTGGTTGACCTGCTGAGCTGCCGCTACAGTGCATCGTGTGGACCGGCAGCAGGCTGAGAAGAAGCAGGGTAGCGGTGCGGCGTAACTCGAGGGCGCTGGCCGTTGCGGCGACAGCCTTGGCGATCCTGATCCCCACGGTTGCGGCGTGCTCGGATTCCGGGAGCAACAAACCGGGCGCGACGTCGTCGACGGCGCCGGGAAACTCGGAGGGCCACCACGGGCCGATGTTTCCCCAGTGCGGCGGCATCAACGATCAGACCGTGGCGGAGCTGACCAAGGTGACCGGCCTGATCAACACCGCCCGGAACTCCGTCGGTTGCCAGTGGCTGGCCGGTGGCGGCATCCTCGGCCCGCACTTTTCGTTCTCCTGGTATCGCGGCAGTCCCATCGGGCGTGAACGCAAGACCGAGGAGCTGTCGCGCGCGAGCGTCGACGACATCAACATCAATGGCCACGGCGGCTTCATCGCCATCGGGAACGAGCCCAATCTGGGTGACTCGCTGTGCGAGGTGGGCATCCAATTCCAGGACGACTTCATCGAATGGTCTATCAGCTTCAGTCAGAAGCCGTTCCCGCCGCCGTGCGACATAGCCAAGGAATTGGCGCGCCAGTCGATTGCGAACTCCAAATGAGCAGAAGCAGCGTCCGCGCCATTGGCGCCGTCTTGATCACCGCGCTCGTCGTGTTGACCGGATGTTCGAGGTCCGTCGCCGGTAACGCCGTGAAGGCCGGCGGTCCGACGCGTAACAACAACTCCCAGCAGCAGTATCCGAACCTGCTCAAGGAGTGCGAGGTGCTCACCAGCGACATCCTCGCCAAGACGGTGGGCGCGGATCCGCTCGACATTCAGAGCACCTTCGTCGGGGCGATCTGCCGGTGGCAGGCGGCCAACCCGGCCGGCCTGATCGACATCACCCGGTTCTGGTTCGAGCAGGGCAGCCTGAGCAACGAGCGCAAGGTCGCCGATTTCCTCAAGTACAAGGTCGAGACGCGGAACATCGCGGGGATCGATTCCATCGTGATGCGCCCGGACGACCCGAACGGTGCGTGCGGGGTGGCCAGCGACGCGGCCGGCGTGGTCGGCTGGTGGGTCAACCCCCAGGCGCCCGGCATCGACGCGTGCGGTCAGGCGCTCAAGCTGATGGAGCTGACGCTGGCTACGAACTCCTGAGTCAGCGCGGGATTTCGAACCCGATCAGCGCGGCGCGGCCGAGTTCGAGGCCCTTCCATCCGGACGTGACCGTCAGCACGGCGATCGCCGACGTCGGGAACTTGATCGAAATCCGTTCCGCCACGGCAACATCGGTGCCGGCACCGCCGAGGCCGAGTGCCACCGCGGACATCGTCGGCTCGTGACCGACGACAAGCAGCGTCCCGACTTCCTCGCTCACGGCGTTGATTTCCTCGATCATCGTGCCCGGGGTCGCGCCGTAGAGCCGCTCGCTGTACCGCACCGGGGCGTCGATACGCGTGGTGGCCAACGTCTGCCGGGTCCGCGTCGCGGTGGAACACAGCACGGCGTCGATGGCCGGGGCGTTGGCGCGCAGCCAGTCGCCCGCGAGGCCGGCCTCGCGAATTCCTCGCGGCGCCAAAGGCCGCTCGTGGTCGGCGACGCCGGGCGGGTAGTCAGACTTCGCGTGACGCATCAACAACAACGTGCGCTGGTCTTCCACGGGAGTCACGCTAACCCCTACGCGGCGTCGTCGTCATCGTCGTCGTCGTCGTGGAGGAGTTTTTCTCCGGTGGTGGAAGGTGTTGGTGCGGGGTCGGCCGTCGTTGTCGGTGCGCCGGGATTTCGCGTGGTCGGTGACGTGGTGGACTTCGGAGAGGTAGCCGGGCACGATGCAGTCTGAGGATGAGCACGGCTGTGCGTGCCTAGGTTATTGCGGCTCGCAGTGGCGTGCTGTCCTGACTTACCAGTAGTCCGTCCGACGAACGGTCGGATGCGTCGGTTGGAGGGAGTTGCAGGCATATGGGTGTCCAGACTGCGAGTGAGGTGTTCTACGACCCCTACGATGTCGAACTCAACGCCGACCCGTATCCGCTGTTTCGGCGGCTCCGCGAGGAGGCGCCGCTGTCGTACAACGACCAACACGACTTCTACGCGCTGAGCCGATTCGACGACGTGCATGCGGCGCTGAATGACCATGAGACGTTCAGCTCTGCGCGGGGAAACATTCTCGAGTTGATCAAGGCTGACATGCCGATTCCGCCCGGCGTGTTCCTGATGGAGGACCCGCCCCTTCACGACATCTATCGCCAGAGCCTTTCTCGCATGTTCACGCCACGCAAAATGCGCGAGGTCGAGGCCACCGCGCGGCAATTCTGTGCCGAGAGTCTCGATCCGTTCGTTGGTACCGGGGGCTTTGACTTCATCGCCAATTTGGGTGCCGAGATGCCGGTGAGAGTCGTGTGCAGGCTGCTGGGAATTCCCGATGAGATGCGGCAGGAGGTCCTTGACCTCGCCGAAAGTCACGTCAACACCGAGGCCGGCGGACAAATGAAAGCCGCGTCCACAGGGCTGGAAACCGGGCAGTTGTTCGCCGACTACCTCGATTGGCGCGCTGAACATCCCTCCGACGACGTGGTCACCGAATTGCTCAGCGTCGAATTCACCGACCTCGATGGCACCAGACGGGGGTTGACCCGCGAGGAACTGCTGATTTGCATCACGCTGGTCGCCGCGGGCGGCGCCGAGACAACGACCCGGCTAATCGGTTGGGCGGGCAAGGTTTTGGCCGAGCACCCCGAGCAGCGGCGGGAGCTGGTCGCCGATCGCAGCCTGATTGCCGGCGCAATCGAGGAGCTGCTGCGTTTCGAACCCCCCGCGCCACACATCGCGCGCACCCTCACACGCGACGTGGACTACTACGGACAACACGTGCCGGCCGGCAGCATCATGATGTTGCTCGCCGGTGCCGCAAACCGCGACCATCGGCAATTCCCGCCCGATGGCGACGTCTTCGACCTTCACCGCAAAGCCGGAGCCCATGTCGGCTTCGGTGTTGGCGTGCACTATTGCCTGGGAGCATCGTTAGCCCGGATGGAGGGACGCGTGGCGCTCGATGAGGTGCTCAACCGCTTCCCGGAGTGGGACATCGATATGTCTGCGGCACGCATGACCACGACATCGACAGTCCGCGGCTGGGAAACTTTGCCGGCCGTCCTGGCATGAAAAGGTCGCGCCTGGTCTTTGATCCGCGCAAAAATAACCAATCGCGGCGCCATGACTCAACATTCGGTCTTGATGACGTGACCTGGGTAAATTAGCTACGCCCACCTGGCGTACCCAACTACCCTTTCCGACAGATGTGGATCGACCAGCCGTCGGGGTGAGGCAGTCGGCGAGTTCGGCGGGCTGTTCGGGGCGGTAGTCGTTCCGTAGGTGGCCAGGTCGACCCCGACGACCTGGCGGGTTGCGGCATCGACCCAGCCGGGCGGGGGTCGGAAGAACCGGCGGATCACGGCACCTACCCGCCGCCGAGTTTCCCCCCACGCTGGGCGGCCGCGGTGGCCGGCAGGATCGGCGCCGGCGGATCGCCGGTCTGCCCGTGACGCAAAATACCCGCTCGGAGACCTGCCGGGCGAGGTCCCGCGTCTTGTCGGTGCGCGGATTTAAGCTCGCGATGCCCTGGTAATCACGGAGTCCGAAAGGGAGCCGCCGCCATGCGATTCCTGCACACCGCCGACTGGCAGCTCGGCATGACCCGGCACTTTCTCGCCGGTGATGCTCAGCCGCGGTACTCGGCTGCCCGGCGTGACGCGGTGGCCGGCCTGGGGGCGCTGGCGACGGAGGTGGGCGCCGAGTTCGTCGTGGTCTCCGGCGACGTCTTCGAACACAATCAGCTTCCCCCGCAGGTCGTCGGGCAGTCGTTAGAAGCCATGCGCGCCATCGGGATTCCGGTCTACCTGCTACCGGGCAACCACGACCCGCTCGACGCGTCCTCGGTGTACACCAGCGCCCTGTTCACCGCCGAACGTCCCGACAACGTGGTGGTGCTCGACCAGGCCGGCGCCCATCGGGTCAGGCCCGGGCTGGAGATCGTCGCCGCGCCATGGCGATCCAAGGCGCCGACCACCGACCTGGTCGCCGACGTTCTCGAAGGCCTCGCGCCCGAACCGGTCACCCGGATCCTCGTCGCGCACGGCGGGGTCGACGTCCTGGACCCGGACCGGGACAAGCTTTCCCTGATCCGCCTGGCCACCCTCGACCGCGCGCTGGCGACCGGTACGGTGCACTACGTTGCACTGGGGGACAAGCATTCACGCACGAATGTCGGTGACAGCGGCCGGATCTGGTACTCCGGTTCGCCGGAAGTCACCAACTTCGACGACGTGGAATCCGACCCCGGTCATGTCCTCGTCGTGGAGATCGACGAGAGCGACCCGCGTCGCACCGCCTCGGTGGAATCACGGCATGTCGGCCGGTGGCGCTTCGTCACCATGCATCACCAGGTCGACACTCGCCGTGACATCGCCGACCTCGACCTGAACCTTGACCTGATGGCAGACAAGGACCGCACCGTGGTTCGCTTGGCCCTCACCGGATCCCTGACGGTCACCGATCGGGCGGCGCTGGATGCCTGTCTCGACAAGTACGCGCGGTTGTATGCCTGGCTCGGCCTGTGGGAACGCCGCACCGATCTGGCGGTAATCCCGGCCGACGGCGAATTCAGCGATCTGGGTATCGGGGGATTCGCCGCCGCGGCGGTCGACGAGCTGGTGGCGACCGCGCGCGAGCCAGCCTCCGATGCTGCCGCCGACGCGCAGGCGGCGCTGGCGCTGTTGCTACGCCTCACCGACCGGGGCGCCGCATGAAGTTGCACCGCCTGACCCTGACGAATTATCGCGGCATCGCGCACCGGGAGATCGAATTTCCCGACCACGGTGTCGTCGTGCTGTGCGGCGCCAACGAGATCGGCAAGTCGTCGATGATCGAGGCCCTCGATCTGCTGCTGGAGTCCCGGGACCGCTCGACGAAGAAGGAAGTCAAGCAGGTCAAGCCCACCCACAGTGACGTCGGATCCGAGGTTAGCGCCGAATTGAGCTGCGGCCCTTATCGTTTCACCTATCGCAAGCGGTTCCACAAGAAATGCGAAACCGAGCTGACGATCCAGTCGCCGCACCGCGAGCAGCTCACCGGCGACGAGGCGCACGAACGGGTCCGCGCGATGCTGGCCGAGACGGTGGACAGCGATTTGTGGCACGCCCAGCGGGTGCTGCAGTCGGCGTCGACCGCCGCGGTGGATCTCTCCGGTTGCGACGCCCTGTCGCGCGCGCTCGACGTGGCGGCCGGCGACGCCGCGGCGTTGTCGGGCACCGAGCCGTTGCTCATCGAACGCATCGACGCGGAATACGGACGCTACTTCACCCCCACGGGGCGTCCCACCGGGGAATGGGCCGCGGCGATCACCCGCCTGGCCGACGCCGAGGCCGCGGTCGCGGAGTGCGCGGCGGCGGTCGCCGAGGTCGACGAGCGGGTGGGTCGGCACGCGGCCCTGACGCAACAGGTGGCCGACCTGTCCCAGCAGCGCATCGCCGCGCGCCCCCGGCTCACCGCCGCGCAGCAGGCCGCGGAAAAGGTCGCCGAACTCACGGGGCAAGCACGCGAGGCCGAGTTGATCGCGACCGCCGCGGCGGCTACTAGCGCGGCGGCCACCACGGCCCGCACCTCACGTCTGCAGCTTCTCGCCGAAATCGCTACCCGCACAGCGGCTGTCGTGGCTGCCGAGGCACAAGCGAAAGCGGCCGCCGACGCGCGCGCGGCGGCGCGGGCCGAGGCCGAGGCCGCCGAGGCCGCCGCCCGGCAAGCCGCCGAGGCCGTCGCGGATCTGCATCACCGCGCCGAATCCGCCCGCCGCACCGTCACTCAGCTCGCCGACCGCGAGGAGGCCGATCGGCTGAGCGCCCGGTTGGCGAAGATCGACGCGATCCAGCGCGACTGCGAGCAGGTGTCCGCGGAACTCGGCGAGATCGCGCTCACCGAGCAGCAGCTGCGCCGGATCGAGACGGCCGCGTCCGCGGTCGATCGCATCGGCGACCAGTTGGCGTCGACGTCGGCGGCGGTCGAGTTCGCCGCCGCCGCGGACATCGAGCTGTCCATCGATGGCGAACGGGTCGCGTTGTCCGAAGGCCAAACCTGGTCCATCACGACCACCGGGCCCACCGCGGTCGAAGTCCCCGGCGTCCTGACCGCGTGGATCACTCCCGGCGCAACCACCCTCGATGTCCAGGCGAAACACGCTGCGGCGCAAGAGGAGCTGTCCGCCGCGTTGGCCGAGGCGCGGGTGGCCGACCTGGCCACGGCCAGGGCCGCCGATCAGCGTCGCCGCGAACTGGAGGGCAGCCGCGACCAACTGACCGCGACCCTGACCGGCCTGTGCGGGGACGACGAGGTCGACGAGCTGCGTTCGCACCTCGCGCAGCTGCGCTCCGCGCAACCGGCGGACAGCGCGGCTACGGGCATCGGAGCCGCCCGCGACGAGCTTGAAGCGCTTCAGGCGGCTGGCCAGGCCGCGATCGCCGAGTGCGACGACCGACGCCGGATCGCCACCGCCGTCACTGCCCGGCTCACCGAGCTGGCAACCCGCGCAACGGTTCTCGAGGACGCGCTGAAGAACCAGCGTTGCGAACTCGACGCGGCCACCGACCGGCTGGCCCAGGAGCGGGCGTCGGCCGGCGACGACGAACTGGCGTCGGCGGCGGAGACGGCGCTGCGGGCCGCGTTCGCCGCCGAACGTCGGCATGCCGAGCTCGCCGCGGAACTCGCGGCGGCAAGCCCGGACTCGGTGAACGCCGAATTGCGCGCCGCCGTAAAGGAAACGGAAGAACTGCGCGAGCGCTACGAAGAGGCCGCCCGC
This sequence comes from Mycobacterium sp. E3305, assembly GCF_001666785.1. Lineage (NCBI taxonomy): Bacteria > Bacillati > Actinomycetota > Actinomycetes > Mycobacteriales > Mycobacteriaceae > Mycobacterium > Mycobacterium sp. E3305. Next base: position 11,890 of record NZ_LZJA01000305.1, read on the forward strand.
GCGTTGCGCGAGATCACCATCGAACTGTCGGTGATGGGCAGCGAGGGCCGCCAGGGCAAGCTCGACGCCGCGGAAACCGAACGCGAACACGCCGCCAGTGAGCACATCCGCGTCGGCGGCCGGGCCAGGGCGGCGCGCCTGCTGCGCTCGGTCATGACGCGTCACCGCGACACCACCCGGCAGCGGTACGTCGAGCCCTACCGCGCGGAACTGCAGCGCTTGGGTCGCCCGGTGTTCGGTCCCACGTTCGAGGTCGAGATCGACAGCGACCTCTGCATTCGCAGCCGCACGCTCGACGGAATCACGGTGCCCTACGACTCGCTGTCGGGTGGGGCCAAGGAGCAACTCGGCATCTTGGCGCGGCTGGCCGGCGCCGCCCTGGTCGCCAAGCAGGACGCCGTTCCGGTGGTCGTCGACGACGCGTTGGGGTTCACCGACCCCGATCGGCTGGCAAAAATGGGGGAGGTCTTCGACACGGTGGGCACTCACGGGCAGGTCATCGTCCTCACCTGCAGTCCCGACCGGTACGACGGCGTCAAGGGCGCTCACCGCATCGATCTCAGCGCCTAGCACCGGCGCTGAGCTGCGTCGACCACACCGGACGCGGTGGCCGCCCGCAGGCCCGGCAGAATGGTGTCATGGCGGGCCGACACCGATGACGATGAACGCTAAACGGCGGCGGGTGCAGGAGAAGCTCGCGGCGTTGCCCGGTGTCCGGCCTGTGCGCCGGCCGATCTCGCCGGAGACTAGCGAAGAATTCGACCTGTACTACGTGCGCACCGGCCGCAAGTCGGCGCACCCGCTGGTCATCATCCCGGGCGGTCCCGGGGTGGCGTCGGTGCAGATGTACAAGGGGCTGCGGCGCCGCGCGGCCGCGGCCGGCCTTGACGTCATCATGATCGAACACCGCGGGGTGGGCATGTCGCGGCACGACGACTCCGGTGCGGATCTGCCTCCCGAGGCGATCACCGTGAACCAGGTCGTCGACGACATCGCCGCCGTACTCGACGATGCCCACGTCGAGACCGCCGTCATCTACGGTGCGTCGTACGGCACCTACATCGCCTCCGGGTTCGGCGTGCGCCATCCGGGCCGGGTGCGGGCGATGATCCTCGATTCGCCGCTGCTGTCGCGGCACGACATCGTGATCGTCCGCCGCGCGATTCGCAGGCTGTTGCTCAGGGGTGACAGCCCCGAAACGGCCGCGCTGGCACCGAAAATGCGCAAACTCGTCGACGCCGGCGTGATGACGGCGGCGGCCACCCAGGTGGTCGCGACGATCTACGGTTACGGCGGAGCCGAGCTGCTGGAGCGACAACTCGACCTGCTGCTGGACGGCCGAAAGTTGCTGTGGTGGGCGCTGTCCCGGTTCGCCACCCTGAGCAACCTGCCGTACCGCTACGAGGAAGACCTGGTGAGCCGCATCGCGTTCCGCGAGCTGAACTACGCCGCCGAACCCGACGGGCTACCGCTCGACCCCGCCGTGGCGGAACGCGAAGCACGCACGGAGACAGCCACTTTCGAGGACGAGCCCTATGACCTGGTGGCAGAGATGCCGCATTTCGGCTGGCCTACCGTGGTGGTTTCCGGCGGCCGCGATCTGATCACCCCGCCGGCGGTCGCCGAGCGCGAGGCGGCTCTGCTGCCCAACGTGGTGCTGCTGAAGCTGCCCACCATGGCGCACAGCGCGCTCGACTTCCGCGAGCCCGCCGCGATTGCCATCGCCCGAGCGGTGTGGCGGGGTGAGATCGACGCGCTCGCGGCGAGAGCGCCTGCGCTCGACGCCCTTCCGGCGCGTCCCGAGCTGCGGCTGCTGTGGAAGGCGATCGGGGTCGCCGCGACCGTGGAGGGCGCCCTGCCTATCCCGGCGCGGCTGCGTCGCGGGATCAGCCGCGCATGAATCCGATGGCGGTGTAGCGCAGGTCGCCGAGACCGGCGGCGCCGAAATTGGCCAGCGTGCTGCGCACGGCGACGTCGCCGGGGGATTGGGTCAGCGGCAGGCTGAACCCCTCGGCCCAGATGAGCTTGTCGAGGTCGTTGGCCAGGCCCCGCGCCTTGTCCGGATCGAGTTCTTCCAGCGTCCGCTCGATGGCCTCATCGATCTGGGGGCTGCCGATCTTGCCGAAGTTGCTCTCGCCGGTCGACAGGTAGATCTGGGTGAGCGACGAAAGCGGGAAAGCGTCTCCGAGCCAACCGAATTGGGCGATGTCGAAATCCCCGACGTTGATGTAGTTGGTGAAGAACCCGCTGCCGGACCGGGCCACCAGTTCGAGCTTGACGCCGATCTGCGCCAGACTGTGCTGTGCGATCTGGGCGAACTGCCGGCTGCCCTGGGCGTCATAGAACAGGTCGCGGATGACCAGCTGGCGGCCGTTCTTTTCGCGGAACTGGCCGCCCTGCTTCCAGCCCAGGGCGTCAAGCTCCCGCCGGGCGGCGTCCGGGTCGTAGGGGACCACAGAACTGTTGTCCTGGTAGCCCTTCTGGCCCGCGACATAGATGTGGTTACCCAACGCCACCGGATCACTGGTGAGTCCGTATTGGACGACCTTGGCGATGGTGCGCCGGTCGATGCCCTTGGACACCGCGATGCGCAGCGCCTTGTCGGACAGGATCGACCCGGGCGCGCCGTTGAACGTGAAGTGGGACCACGCCGGGGCGGGGGCGCGGCGGATCGAGATTCCCTTCGTGCGCTGCGCGATGGTCAGCTGGTCGACGGTGCCGACGCCGGACGCGTCGATGGTGTTGTTCTGCAGCGCGGGCAGCCGCGCGGCGTCGTCCAGCACCAGGTAGGTGATGTTGTCCAGGCGTGGGCGGGCGCCCCACCATTTCGGATTGCGGGACAACACGATTCGCTGCGTCGTGCGGTCCAGCGACGTGACGATGAAGGGGCCGGCCGACGGGCCGGGTCCCAAGAGTTGGGCCTTGTTGAACGCCTCGGGTGTGGCCGTCATGCTCTTGGGGAACAGCATGCCGTTACCGGCGAACATGCCGCGCCACTCGGCGTACGGCTTGGCGAAGGTGACCACGGCCTGCCGGTCGTCGACACCCCGGGTGACCGACGCGACGCGGTCGGCGCCGCTGGGGCCGGCGATCTCGAATGTCTTGTCGGCGCCGCTGAGAGCGTGGATCTGGCTGGCGATGTCTTCCCAGCTGATCGGAGTGCCGTCGGACCACACGGCCCGGGGGTTGATGGTGTAGGTCACCACCTGCGGTGCGGTGCCGGTGAGTTCGACGCTGGTGAAGTAGTCGGTATCGACCGTGGTCGATCCGTCGGCGCCGAGGATGAACGCTCGCGGCAGGGTGGCCTTCATCATCGCGGCGACCTCGGCCGAATTACCGTCGATGTGTAGGACATTGAAGTTGGGCGGGAAGTCGCTGAGCGCGAGCCGAAGGCTACCGCCGTCTTGCAGGGTGGCGGGGTCTTGCGGGTTGATATCGCTGGTGCTGCCGATCTGGGCGTGCTGGCCGGTTTGCGGCGCCAAGTTGATGGCCGGCGAGCATCCGGAGATGACAAGCGCCATCGCGACGAGCGCCGTCGTGACCCGCCTAGACACGTTTGCCCGGATTCGGTTGGGGTACCGCGCCCAGCAGTCGCCGGGTGTACTCGTGCTGCGGGTTGCCGAACACTTGCCGGCTGTCGCCCTGTTCCACGATCGTGCCGGCATGCATGACCACCACCTGGTGCGCGAGGTGTTTGACGACCGAAAGGTCATGGGAGACGAAGAGGTACGACAGGGCGAACCGCTCTTGGAGGTCGAGCAGCAGGTTGATGATGCCCGCCTGGATGGAGACGTCGAGAGCGGAGACCGGCTCGTCGAGCGCCAGGATCTTCGGCTGCAGTGCCAGCGCCCGCGCGATGCCGATGCGCTGCTTCTGACCCCCCGAGAACTCGGCGGGATAGCGGGCGGCGTCGGCGCGGCGCAACCCCACGATGTCGAGCAGCTCGGCGACGCGCGCGTTGGTCTCGTCCTTACCGAAGCCGTTGGCTGACAAAGGTTCGGCGAGGAGCTCGAACACGGGCAGCCGCGGGTCCAGTGAGGCCACCGGGTCTTGAAACACCACCTGGATGTCGCGGCGCAAGGATCGCCGGTGCGACGCGCTGAGGGTCGCGACGTCGGCGCCGAGGACTTCGATCGAGCCGGATTGCGGCGCAACGAGTTCCAGGATCTCGTGCAGGGTGGTCGACTTGCCGGAACCGGACTCGCCGACGATGCCCAGGGTGCGGCCCTGCCGCAGTTCGAAGCTGACGCCGTCGACCGCGCGGACCTCACCGACGGTCCGGCGCAACACCACCCCCTTGGTCAGTTGGAACGTCTTGACCAGATCGCGCACGCGGACGATCACCGGCGAGTCGCCGGACGTCACCCCGCGTGCGGAGGTGTTGACACCGTAGATGTCCGCGGCGGTGCGCCCGTTGACCTGGTCGGTGCGGATGCACGCCGCCCGGTGATCCACACCGACCGGCAGCAACTCGGGTTCGGCCGCGCGGCACTCGTCGACGACCAGGGGGCAGCGCGGAGCGAAGGGACAGCCCGGCTCCAGACTCACCAACGACGGCGGCGCGCCGGGGATGGGCACCAACCGGGTGCCCTGCACCGCGTCGAGCCGCGGCACCGAACCCAACAGCCCGACGGTGTAGGGCATCTGGCGATCGCGGTAGAGATCATGCACCCCCGCCGATTCGACGACGCGGCCGGCATACATCACCAGCGCCCGGTCGGCGAACTCGGCGACCACACCCAGGTCGTGGGTGATGATCAGCACCCCGGCGCCGGTGATGTCGCGCGCCGTCTTGAGCACCTCGAGGATCTGCGCCTGCACGGTGACGTCCAGCGCGGTGGTGGGTTCGTCGCAGATCAGCAGGTCCGGGTCGTTGGCGATCGCGATCGCGATCACCACCCGCTGTCGCTCACCGCCGGACAGCTCGTGCGGAAACGCGCGGGCGCGCCGTTCCGGCTGCGCGATGCCGACCAGCTCGAGCAGTTCCACCGCGCGCCGGCGCGCGGCGTTCTTGCCCACGTGCGGCTGGTGGATCTCGATCGCTTCGGCGATCTGGTCGCCAACGGTGTAGACGGGCGTCAGCGCCGACATCGGGTCCTGGAACACCATGCCGACCGTCTTGCCGCGGAAGCGTGACATCGCGTCGTCGCCGAGGCCGAGCAACTCGGTGCCGTGCAATCGCACCGAGCCGCGCACCCGCGCGTACTCGGGCAGCAGGCCCACCGCCGCCAGCGCCGAAACCGACTTGCCCGAGCCGGATTCGCCGACCATGGCCACGACTTCGCCGGGGGCGACGCGATAGCTGATGCCGCGGACCGCGGTCACCGGTTGGCCGTCCGTCGGGAAGCTGACGGCCAGGTCGGTGACCTCCAGCAGCGCGCTCACCGGGCACCACCCCGCAACATGCCGCTGCCGGGGTCGAGCGCGTCGCGCAGGCCGTCCCCGGTCACGTTGGCACACACCAGGATCAACACCAGCACGCCCGCCGGAAACAGGAAGACCCAAGGGAACGTCGTCGCGGACTGGGTGCCGTTGGCGATCAACGTGCCCAGCGAGACGTCCGGCGGCTGGATGCCGAACCCGAGGAAGCTGAGCCCGGTCTCGGCCAGGATGGCCGAGGCGACGTTGAGGGCGGCGTCGATGATCAGGATGGAGGCCACGTTGGGGACCACGTGGCGCAGGATGATGCGGCGGCTGGACACGCCCATGTACCTTGCGGCCCTGATGAATTCGCGTTCGCGCAGGCTCATGGTCATGCCGCGCACCATGCGCGAGCTGATCATCCAGCCGAATCCGGCAAGCAGCAAGACGAGCATCAGGATGTTGGCGGAGCTCTTGGTCCGCGGTGTGACGATGGCGATCAGGATGAAGCTGGGCACCACCAGCAGCAGGTCAACCAACCACATCAGCGCCCGGTCCCGCCAGCCACCGAAGTAGCCCGCGACCGAACCGACGGTGGCGGCGATGCCGGTCGAGATGACGGCCACGCAGACACCGATCAGCATCGACTTCTGCATGCCCCGCAGGATCTGCGCCAGCAAGTCCTGGCCTAGCGCGTTGGTGCCCAACCAGTGCCGGGAATTCGGTGGTTGCAACAACGCGTCGAAGTCGAGGTCGTCATAGGAGTACGGCAGCACCGCAGGCAGCGCGTAGCAGCCGACGAACAGCAGCACGAGCAACGTCAGCGACGCGACCGCCAACCGGTTGCGCACGAACCTGCGCAGCACCAGGGTGCGGCGCGAGGTGAACTCCGCGGCCTTTGGCGTCGGAATCCCCTGGGCGCCATCCACTTTGGCCTCGGATGTCATGACACCCGCACCCGCGGATCGAGGGCCGCGTAGAACACGTCCGAGAGCAGACCCGCCAGCAACACCACCGTGCCGGAGAACAGCGTGATCGCGGCGATGATGTAGGTGTCCTGCGTCGCGATCCCTTGCACCAGCCATTCGCCCATGCCGTGCCAGCCGAAGATCTTCTCGACGAACACCGCGCCGGTGACCAGCCCGGCGACCCCGTAGGCGAACAGGGTGGCCAGCGGGATGAGCGCCGTGCGCAGTCCGTGCTTGACCAGCGCACGCCGGCGGGTGAGCCCCTTGGCGCGCGCGGTGCGGATGAAATCCTGGCCCAGGACGTCGAGCATCGCGTTGCGCTGGTAACGGCTGTATCCGGCGGCGGCCGCCAGCGTCAGCGTGAGCGTGGGCAGGACCAGATGCCGCAACCGGTCCACCAGCTGATGCCAGACGCCGCCGCTCACGCCGGGCGAGGTTTCCCCCGTGTAGTCGAAAAGGTGCACGCCCAGAGCCCAGTTCACCCGCAGCGCGGCAAGGATCAGCAGGTTGGCGATGACGAACGTCGGGGTGCTCAGCACCAGCAGCGCCACCATCGTGACGACGCGGTCGCTGAGTCTGTACTGGCGGATGGCGCCCCAGGCCCCGGCCGCGATGCCCAGGACGGTGCCCGCCAGCGATCCGACGACCAGGAGCCGCAGGGTGACGCCGACCCGGCGCCAGAGCGTGGCACCGACGGGCTGTCCGGTGATGGTCTTGCCGAAGTCGCCGCGCACGGCGTGCGAGGCCCACTGCGCGTAGCGGATCGGTATGGGCTTGTCCAGATTGAGGGAGCGGGCCTTCGCGTCGATCACGGACTGCGGCGGCCGCGGGCTGCGCTGCAACAGGCTGTCCAGCGGCCTGAATGCGACCGACGTCAGGCAGAACGTCAGGAACGAGGCGAGGGCCAGCAGCACGACATAGTTGAGCAACCGGCGCGCCAAGAAACGAATCATCCCCGACCGCACCGCCCGTCTCGCATTGGGACAGGTTAACGAGCCGGGCCCGTACCGGCCGGGTGCGCCGACCGGATCCTTGTGATCGGGCTGATTTTCATGCGTCAATATTCGGTGGCCCGTTGTTAACATCCACCGCGGTGCTGCGACACTCCCGAGGAGGCTGACGTGACGGTTACCGAGGATTACCTGGCCAACAACGCGCAATATGCCAGCACATTCCAGGGTCCGCTGCCGATGCCGCCCGCCAAGCACGTCGCCGTCGTCGCCTGTATGGACGCCCGCCTCGACGTCTACCGCGCCCTGGGTCTCAACGAGGGCGAGGCGCACGTCATCCGCAATGCCGGCGGCGTGGTCACCGACGATGTCATCCGCTCGCTGGCCATCAGTCAGCGGCTGCTGGGAACGCGGGAGATCATCCTTATCCACCACACCGACTGCGGAATGCTCACCTTCACCGACGACGACTTCAAGCGGGCCATTCAAGAGGAGACCGGCGTCAAGCCGGCGTGGGCGGCCGAAGCCTTTCCCGACGTCGCCGAGGACGTCCGGCAGTCGTTGCGCCGCATCGAGAACAGCCCGTTCGTCACCAAACACGAGTCCGCGCGCGGATTCGTCTTCGACGTCGCGACGGGGAAGCTCCAGGAAATCAAGGCATAGCGCTCAGCCGACCTTGTAGGTGGCGAGGGCCTTCGCCACGAGTTTGCCGTGCGCGTCGACGATCTCGGCCTCACAGTTGACCAGCGACCGGCCCCGCCGCAACACCCGGCCCACGCCGATCACGTCGCCGGCCCGGGCCGGCGCCATGAAGTCCAGCGCCATCGACACCGTCACGCCCCGAAGGTCGGGGGGTGCCTGCGCGCCGCACCATGCCGCCGCCATGACGGTGACGTCGGCGAGGGTGGCGATCGCGCCGCCGTGCACCATGTCCCCGATCGTCACGTTGGAGGGGTCCCACGGCAGCCGCAGGCGCACCTCGTGGTCGTCGAGCCGGTCGGCGACGATGCCCAGCTTCGCGACGAACGGCGATTGGGGGAGGAACTGCGCGATGACGTCGCGGCCGCTCGGTGGCGGGCCGGCGGGTGCGGAGTCGGAGGTCATCCGTTCATGCTTTCGCATCGGGCATCGGCCGGAAAAGGGTCACCGCCGGTCTTGACCCGATGCGTCGGATGGGCGTCGTCCGCGCCATGAGCGGCGCCCACTTGACAACCGTCGCCACGAACTGATGCTATAGAGGGCAAAACTGCCAAACTTGACCGACTCTACCAGGTTTAACCGAGGAAGCCATGACCAGCGATCTGAAGGCGGGTCCCGCCGCCGGCCAGTACGAGTTGAGCCACCTGCGCTCGCTCGAGGCCGAAGCGATCCACATCATCCGCGAGGTGGCCGCCGAGTTCGAGCGGCCGGTGCTGCTGTTCTCCGGCGGCAAGGACTCGATCGTCATGCTGCACCTGGCGCTGCGGGCGTTCCGCCCCGGGCGGTTGCCGTTCCCGGTGATGCACGTCGACACCGGGCACAACTTCGACGAGGTGATCGCGACGCGCGACGAACTGGTCGCCGAACACGGCGTGCGCCTGGTGATCGCCTCGGTCCAGGAGGACATCGACGCGGGCCGCGTCGTCGAGCCGAAGCAGGGGCGCAACCCGATCCAGACCGTGACGCTGCTGCGCGCGATCCGGGAGAACAAGTTCGACGCGGCGTTCGGCGGGGCCCGCCGGGACGAGGAGAAGGCGCGGGCCAAGGAACGGGTGTTCAGCTTCCGCGACGAGTTCGGCCAGTGGGACCCGAAGGCGCAACGCCCCGAGCTGTGGAACCTGTACAACGGCCGGCACCACAAGGGCGAGCACATCCGGGCCTTTCCGCTGTCCAACTGGACCGAGTTCGACATCTGGTCCTACATCGGCGCGGAGAACATCGCGCTGCCCTCGATCTATTACGCCCACCGCCGCAAGGTGTTTCGCCGCGACGGCATGCTGCTCGCGGTCGACCGGCACATGCACCCGCGCGACGACGAGCCGGTGTTCGAAGCGACGGTGCGGTTCCGCACCGTCGGCGACGTGACCTGCACCGGATGCGTGGAATCGGAGGCCTCGACGGTGGATGAGGTCATCGCCGAGACCGCGGTGTCCCGGCTGACCGAACGCGGCGCCACGAGGGCCGACGACCGCATCTCGGAGGCCGGCATGGAAGACCGCAAACGGCAGGGGTACTTCTGATGGCCACACCGACGACGCTGCTTCGCCTGGCCACCGCGGGTTCCGTCGACGACGGCAAGTCCACGCTGATCGGCCGCCTGCTCTACGACTCCAAGGCCGTCATGGAGGACCAATGGGCGGCGGTGGAGCAGACGTCCAAGGAGCGCGGCCACGACTACACCGACCTCGCGCTGGTGACTGACGGTCTGCGCGCCGAGCGCGAGCAGGGCATCACGATCGACGTAGCCTACCGCTATTTCGCCACGCCCAAGCGGAAATTCATCATCGCCGACACCCCGGGCCACATCCAGTACACCCGCAACATGGTGACCGGCGCGTCAACCGCCCAGCTGGTGATCGTGCTCGTCGACGCCCGGCACGGACTGCTGGAGCAGTCTCGCCGGCACGCCTTCCTGGCCTCGCTGCTGGGCATCCAGCACATCGTGCTTGCCGTCAACAAGATGGACCTGATCGGCTGGGACAGAGAGAAATTCGAGGCCATCCGCGACGAATTCCACGCGTTCGCCGCGCGCCTCGATGTGCACGACGTGGCCACCATCCCGATGTCCGCGCTGCACGGCGACAACGTGGTGACCAAGTCGGACCAGACGCCCTGGTACGAGGGCCCCGCGCTGCTGTCGCACCTGGAGGAGGTCTACATCGCCGGCGACCGCAACCTGGTCGACGTGCGGTTCCCCGTTCAGTACGTCATCCGGCCGCACACCCGCGAACATCAGGACCACCGTAGCTACGCGGGCACCGTGGCCAGCGGGGTCATGCGTCCGGGCGACGAAGTCGTCGTCCTGCCGATCGGCAAGACCACTCGGATCACCGCCATCGACGGGCCGAATGGTCCAGTGGAAGAGGCGTTTCCGCCGATGGCGGTTTCGATCAGCCTGGCCGACGAGATCGACATCTCGCGCGGTGATCTCATCGCCCGCACCAACAACCATCCCCGGGTCACCCAGGAATTCGACGCGACCGTGTGCTGGATGGCCGACGACGCGACGCTCGAGCCCGGCCGGGACTACGTCATCAAGCACACCACCCGCACCACCCGCGCCCGGGTGACCGGGCTGGACTACCGGCTCGACGTGAACACCCTGCACCGTGACAAGGCCGCAACGGCGTTGCAGCTCAACGAACTCGGTCGCATCTCATTGCGCACGCAGGTGCCGCTGCTGCTCGACGAGTACACGCGCAACGCCAGCACCGGGTCGTTCATCCTGATCGACCCGCACACCAACGGCACCGTGGCGGCGGGCATGGTGTTGCGGGACGTCTCGGCGCAGACGGCGAGCCCGAACACCGTGCGGCACAAGTCATCGGAGGTGGCCGAAGCCCGGCCGCGGGGCAAGACGGTGTGGTTCACCGGGCTCTCCGGTTCCGGCAAGTCGTCGGTGGCCATGCTCGTCGAGCAGAAGCTCCTCGAAAAGGGCGTCGCAGCTTACGTTCTCGACGGTGACAACCTGCGGCACGGCCTGAACGCCGACCTGGGATTCAGCATGGCCGACCGCGCCGAGAACCTGCGCCGGCTGGCGCACGTGGCGGCGCTGCTCGCCGACTGCGGCAATGTCGTGCTGGTACCGGCGATCAGCCCGCTGACCGAGCAACGTGAGATGGCGCGTAATGTGCACGCCGCCGCGGGGTTCGACTTCGTCGAGGTGTTCTGCGACACCCCGATCGAAGAATGCGAGCAGCGTGATCCGAAGGGGCTGTACGCCAAGGCGCGCGCGGGCGAAATCGCGCAGTTCACCGGCATCGACAGCCCGTATCAACCCCCGGTGAATCCCGACCTGCGGCTGACCCCGGAGCTCAGCGTCGAGGAGCAGGCGCAGAGCATCGTCGATCTGCTCGAATCGCGCGCTTAGCGCACGGCTGCGACTGATTGCCGCCGCCGGGTGGCACAATCCTCAGAGTGCGCATGTCGGCGAAGGCGGAGTACGCGGTGCGGGCCATGGTCCAGCTCGCCACGGTCCCCGACGGGACGCTGGTCAAGACCGACGACTTGGCCCAGGCGCAGGGCATTCCGCCGCAGTTCCTCGTCGACATCCTGACCAATCTGCGCACCGACCGCCTGGTGAGAAGCCATCGGGGCCGCGAAGGCGGCTACGAACTGGCTCGGCCGGGCAACGAGATCAGCATCGCCGACGTGCTGCGCTGCATCGACGGCCCGCTGGCGAGCGTGCGCGACATCGGTCTGGGGGACCTGCCGTACTCGGGGCCCACCGCGGCGCTCACCGATGTCTGGCGGGCGCTGCGCGCCAGCATGCGTTCGGTGCTGGAGGAGACGACGCTGGCTGACGTCGCCGCCAACGCGCTGCCGAAGCACGTCGCCCAATTCGCCGACGACTATCGAACACAGGAAAGCGTGCGTCACGGCACGCCCCGCGCCGGCGAATAGGCGCTAGCGCTGGCCCCCCGACCCGTAAGGGCGGGTGAGTATCTCCATGGCATGGCCCGAGGGGTCGAGGAAGTACACCCCGCGCCCGCCGTCGTTGTGGTTGATCTCGCCGGGCCGTTTGGCGCCCGGGTCCGCCCAGTGCTCGAGGCCTCGTGACCGGATCTTTCCGTAGATGGTGTCGAAATCCTCTTCGGACACCAGGAAGGCGTAATGCTGCCGCGGGATCTCCGCGCCCTCGGGAGCGTCCGCATAGTCCAGGTTGGCGCCGTGCTCGAGCTGGACAACCATGAAGTGGCCGAATGGTTTTGGGCTGGGCAGGCCGAACAATTCGGCTAGAAACGACGCGGACTCCTGCTTGTCGCGGGCGGCGACGATGGTGTGGTTGAAACTGATGGCCATAATTCCTCTTTACTCCTTGACGAGCGTGCGTGTTTGCGCGCCGACACGCCGTCTCCGCCGTCGTTCCGCGCACGTTCGCCACAACATGGCGTTCTTATTTCGGCGCCGTGAGCTCCAGGGCGATGTTGTCGGGATCGCGGAACTGCAGGATGTAGGACGGGCCGATGTCTTTCACCGGTTCGTGTGCGATGCTCAGCTCGTCGAGATGCGCTGCCGCAGAGTCTAATTCGTCCTTGCTGGCGACCCGGAACGCGATGTGGTCGAGCCCGGCGCGATCCTCGTCGAAGCGATCGGTCGCGACCGGCCGCAGCCCCAGCAGCGTGCCGCCGAGGTCGTAGATGACCCCACCGAACAGGAAGCTCAGCTGTTTGCGGGTGGCCTCGTCGGCGTTGTCGGGTACCTCCAGCAGGACCGGCCAACCGAACACGCTCTCGTAAAACTGCCGGGATCGCTCGATATCGGTGACGGTGAGGCGAACGTGCGCGATCGAACTGCTGGTGAAACCCATCTGCTCCATGCTGCCACTTGCGCCACCGAATGTTTACCGGTCATGCCAGAATCGCCGCGTGCGAACTGCGATGACGCTGCCGGTGATGGAGCCGGACTTGAATGCGGGAATTTTGGAGGACTGGGCGCGCGCGATCGACGACGGCCCGTTCTCGTCATTGTGCTGGGGCGAGCGCATCGCATTCGAGAACCCGGACAACCTCACGCTGCTGGGCGCGCTGGCCGCCTGGACGAGCCGAGTGCGGCTGCTGACGACCGTGATCGTGCCGCAGCTGCACGACCCGGTCATGCTGGCCAAGGCGCTCGCAACCGGGGACATGCTCTGCGGCGGGCGGCTGAGTGTGGGCATCGGCGTTGGCGGGCGGCACGAGGACTACCACGCCGTGGGCGCCGACCCGGCGACCCAGACCATGCGCGACATGGCCGAGCGCGTGGCCGTGATGAAGCGGGTGTGGGCCGGTGAAAAGCTCACCGAGTCGGTGCTACCGGTCGGGCCTGCGCCGGTGCAGCCCGGCGGTCCGCCGCTGTTTGTCGGCAGCATCGGCCCGAAGACCATCCGCAGCGCCGCTTCCTGGGCCACCGGGCTGGCGGGGACGACGCTGGACCTGGACGTCGCCAAACAGAACGAGCTCTTCGACGTCGCCCGCGACGCGTGGGCGCGGGCGGGCAAGGGCGAACCGCACCTGGTGACGTCGTTCTGGTTCGCGTTCGGGTCGCCCGAAGAGTCCCGAGCCCAGGTGCATCGTCATCTGCGGCGCTACATGAATTGGATACCGCCGGAATACGTCGACGCCATGGCGCCGACCACCGGCTGGGCGGGCACCGAGGACGAGCTGCTGGAAGTGCTGCGCAAGTTCGAGGCCATCGGCACCGACGAGGTACAGCTCATCCCGACGAGCTCCGACATCGACCAGCTACGCCGCGCGGCGGACGTGGCCGGCCGGCTGTAAAGGGCTTGGCCCGACGGCGGCGACCCGCAGCGCCCGGCTTCGCCGCGCTTGCGATCGCCACTAGGCCGACGCGCGCTCTTCCCCGGCGGCGGGCTGCTGCGGGGGCTGCCCCTTGCGTAGCGTCGCCATCAGCTCGCGGTAAGGCCCCACGAGATAGACCGTGTCGCCGCCGCGGAGCCAGGCGTCCCGACGCGGATGCAGCTCCACGGGCGCGTCCTGCCGGGTGATCGCGATGACGCGGGTCTGGGTGGACAGTTCGAACATCTTCAGCCCGTCGAGCTCGCTGCCGGGCGCCACATGCATTCCGCCGACCATGAAGGAGCGCTGCCCGACCGAAAAGGTGCCGAGCACCTGCAGGCCCATCGCGGCGCCGATGAACCATGGTGCGGCGAGTTCGACGGTGGATCGGACGTTCTCGAACCCGAACCGCTGCGCCACCGCGGCCCCCAGCTTCCGGTCGTACACGCGCAGCACGAGGGGAACGTCGGGCCGCACGACGTGCGGCATCACCCGCGGCCCCAGCATCTCGCGCAACACGATGCCGGTCTCGATGTTCACCATGTCGTCCTGTGTCAGCACCGCCACCGCGCGGGCGTGCTCGACGCGGGCGGCCTCCAGCGTCTTGCGCAGCGTGGCGTCGCCGAAGATCACCGGCACGTCGAGGTCGGCGGCCGTCGACAGGAAGCGGTTGTTCTCGTCACGCTCGATGACGGCCACGTCGTATCCGGCCGACCTCAGGTCGGCGACCACCCGGCTGCCGAACGAGCCGAGCCCGACGACGATGACGTGGTTGCGCAGATGGCGGGCCCGGCGGCGTCCGACCGAGTGGGCGAATCGTCGCGATATCAGCAGGTCGGCGATGAATGCGACCAGGAGCGCCGTGGTCGTCACGCCCGCGAACATCAACATGATGCTGTAGAGCCGCAGCCAGGTGGGCTGCTGAAGGAAGCTGAAGTCGCCGTACCCCACGGTCGCGATCGTCTCGGTGCTGAAGTACAGCGCGTCGAGCCACGTCATCTTCGGATTCGGCTGGTAGCAGAAGCGCAGGACCACCGTCGACCCGAGCAGCAAGCACGCCGCGGCCACCAGGGCCCGCCCGAACATCGGGTTGACGTCGTCACGCAGCGCGCGCACGCCGTCGAGTGTCCGCCGCAGCCGGGGCAGGCGGTAGCGCGTCACGGTGGGGCGCGGGACCTTGATGCCGCGGGCGGCCAGTTCGTCCGCGGTGCCGATCATCGCGGTCCAGTCACCGGCGTGGACCGCCAAATCACGGCCGGGGCACGACACCACCTCGCCCGGGGTCGCGCAGTCCTCGCCATGGATCACCGCCACCGGTGCCAGGTCACCGTAGATTTCACGCAGCGTCGCGCTGTACGGCGCCTCGGCGCCCGAGACGACGAACTCGATGCCCGCCGCCTCGAACGGGTGCACGGTGTGCGCCAGGCAGGCCTCGACGACCGAGGGCGCCGCAAGGTCGGCGACGTCCAGGATCGCTCCGGGGCGCTTGTCGGCGGCCATCGCCGTCCGCAACACGTCGTTGCCCAGCCGCGCCACCACCCGCACCCGCGGGTTGACTTTCCTTGCCAGCAGCGCGATTTCGAGATTCGTCGCGTCGTCGTCACCGACGCAGATCACCGCGCGGGCGCGGGCGACTTCCGCGTGTTCGAGTTCGCCGGCGGTCCTGAGCTTGACGATGTGCACGCCGGCGTTGTTGAGCTCCTCGACGATCGTGGTCGCCAGCGCGTCGTCACCGCTGACGATGATGTGACCGCGCATGGTTACGCACCCTTCCGGGCGTACGGCATACCCACCTCTGAGACGTTGGCGTTCGTTCCTATGACTATCGGGCACCGTGCCGTTTGATGCCAGCGCGACACCGGACGCGCCAGCGGCGAAGGTGAATTGCCACGAGGCCCTGCGAGGGATTCGATAGCGGTATGACGCCGCCGGAACTGCCCGGGCCGCTCGCCGCCTTGACCCGGCTCATCTCGGAACGCATCGCCGCGGCCGACTTCGCCGGGGCGTTGCCGCTGATGAACGAGCTGGTTGCCGTCTGCCGCCCGATCTTGGGGGAGCGTCACCCCAACGTCTTGGACATGAAGCTCGCGCTGGTGCACCTGCAGCTCCAAATGGGCGACCAGGCCGGCGCCTATGCCGCCCTCGAGCAGCTGGTGCCCGAGCTCGAGCAGCTGCTCGGCCGCGATCACATCACCACGTTGACCGCACGCCACATGTTCGCGGACCGGCCCCAGCGCGAGGCGCGGGCCGCGCTGGCCGAGTGGTCACAACTGCTGGCCGACGAAGAACGGGTGCTGGGGCCCGAGCATCCCACCGCGCTCACGTCCAGGGACCGGGTGGCGCAGAAGCGCAAGGAGCTCGGGGACTATGTGGGCGCCATCGCCGAGGGCGAGCGGGTCCTCGAGGCCCGCCGCCGGGTGCTCGGCGAACACCACGAGGACACGCTGGGTATGCGCATGGCGCTGGCGCAATGGCACGGCGAATCGGTCGACGGTCCCGGCGCGGTGGCCGAGCTCGAGTCGCTGGTCGAGGTGATGCGCGAAAAGCTGGGCGATGACCACCGCCACACGCTGATCGCTCGGCACACCATCGCGCTGTGGGAGCCCGAACCGGACGACTGCCGCGACAAGGTCGCCACCTGGCAAGCCCTGGTCGACGACGAAGCGCGGGTCTTCGGCGACGACAATCCCATCACCGTCGCCGCCCGTGAGGAACTGGCCAAGTGGCGCGACCGCGCGGAGGAATACCGGTGGGTGACCGAGACCCGTGATCGGGTCGAAGGGGCCATCAAGCGCCGTCTGCGTGCCAAACATCAAGCCACGCAGCGATTTTCAGACGAGGAATACCTGCGGTGCTGGCTTGCCGAGCGCGGCGCCCAATTTCCGGTATGGGCAGGCCATTACGGCGGCGACGCCGTCTGGGACTTCTCGCCGGAGTCCCTGGACGCGTTGGAAGAGCTCGTCATCCAGAAGGGCGCGACCCCAGAGCAGCTCCTCGACGAGGAGCGGAATGCGCCGTTCGTCGATGGCGCCGTGTGGTATCTCGGGGAGGTGCTGCGCCGCGGACGGTCCCTGCCGTGGCAATACACCCGCGGTGACGCGGCAGATCCCACCGTCGGCTACGTCGACGTGTTCGAAGCCCTCACCCGGGTGTTGCACTCCGTCGACCGCGGTGCCCTGCGCCGCACGTACGACCGCTTCACGGCAGCCCAGTGATACTGGGTTGGTGCCTTTCATCGAATGCGTCGCGTCCCGCGAGATCTACCGGAGCCAGTGGATGGTGCTCCGCGAAGACGACATCCGTCGCCCTGACGGCAGCCCCGGCATTTACGGGGTGGTGGACAAACCCGACTATGCGCTGGTGATGCCGTTCGACGGCCACCGCTTCCGGCTCGTCGAGCAGTTCCGGTACCCGCTCGGGGAGCGGCGGTGGGAGTTCCCGCAAGGCACCGCCCCCGGCCTGACGCACACCGAGCCTGCCGAGTTGGCCGAGCGTGAGCTGCGCGAGGAGACGGGCTTGAGCGCGACGTCGTTCGAGGTGCTGGGCCGGCTCGATGTCGCTCCGGGCATGAGCAGCCAGCGCGGCTGGGTGTTCCTGGCGACCGGGATCGTCGAGGAGGGGGAACCGGACCTCGAGCACGAGGAACAGGACCTGCGCAGCGCCTGGTTCGACCGCGACGACGTCGAGCAGATGATCCGGTCCGGGGTGATCGCCGACGCGCAGTCGATCGCCGCCTACGGCCTGTTTCTGCTGCGGCGGGCATGAACGATGCGGGGACCCGCCGGGTCCCCGCATCGTGGTGTCAGGTTTCAGGCCGAGGTGACGTACTGCGGGCAGTAGGCCGAAGCGGCGGCGACG
>NZ_LZJA01000306.1:0-7684 GCF_001666785.1 Mycobacterium sp. E3305
CCGACGGCCACCGCTACTCCGGCTCGTTACTCCGCGAAGGGGAAGACTGGTACGAACGGGGGCCACTTTGGCAGGGAACGAACCTCAACAAGCGCGATATCACCCTGGACCTCAACTCCGCCGCCGGCCGCGAGTTGGCCCTGCGGCTGGCCGCCGAGGCCGACGTGGTGGTGGAGAACTTCTCGCCGCGCGTGGTCGAGCAATTCGGGCTCGACTATGAGTCCCTCGCGAAGATCAATCCCGGCGTGATCATGGTGCGAATGCCCGGATTCGGTCTGGAAGGGCCGTGGCGCGACTACGTGGGCTGGGCGCTGAACATCGAACAGGTGTCCGGGATGTCGGCGATGACCGGTTACCCGGATGGCCCGCCGTGCAACCTGCAGGGCCCCGCCGATCCCATCGCCGGCGTACATGCGGGTGTGGCATTGCTGGCCGCGCTCGAGCATCGGCGGTCGACCGGTGAGGGCCAGCTCATCGAGGTCGCGCAAATCGAGGTTGGCGCTGCGGTGACCGCCGAACCGGTGATCGAGTACTCACTGACGGGCACGGTGCGGCCGCGGGAGGGAAATCGGCACCGCGAATACGCCCAAGGCGTTTATCCGACGGCCCGCACCGACGAGTGGATCGCGATCTCCGTGCGCGACGACGCCGACTGGGTCGCGCTGCTGGCCGCCATCGATCGTGACGAGCTGCGCGACGACCCGAGATTCGCGACTGCGGAAGCTCGCCGGCAACACCACGACGAATTCGACGAGGTGCTCGCGAGTTGGACGAGCAGGCGACCCGCCGGTGAGCTGGTGGCAACGCTTGTCCGACAACGCGTCCCAGCCGAGCGTCTACTTGCAGCCGACGAGATGTATGACGTCGAACAGCTCGATGCGCGCGGTTTCTATCAAGATTTGGCCCACCCGATCACTGGCCGACAGAGGTTTCCGGGCTGGCCATTTCAGATCTCGCCGGGCCCCGCACACCACCACCGGACCGCCGCACCGACGCTGGGTCAGCACAACGCCGAGGTGCTTGGGGCGCTTGGACTGTCCGATGCGGACATCGACGCGTTGCAGGAGCAACGCGTCATCGGCCAACGCATTCTCAACGCGTAGCGATACCCGCCGCCGTCAGCCCCGGCGGGCGTGTGTCGTGTGGTCAGGCGTCGACCATCGCCGCGATCGTGTCGACGACGCACGCCGGTCGGTCGTTGCCCTCGACTTCGACCGTGACGCGCACCGTGGCCCGTCCCCCCTTGTCGTTGCGCTCCACCTTCAGCAGCTCGGCCCCCGCCCGGATGCGCGAGTCGACCGGCACCGGCGCGGGGAACCGAAGCTTGTCGGAGCCGTAGTTCACCTGCATCGCCAGCCCGGTCACCTTATAGATCTGTTGCACCAGGATGGGTACCAGCGACAAGGTCAGATAGCCGTGTGCGATGGTCCTGCCATACGGACCGCTGGCCGCCCTCTCCCGGTCGACGTGGATCCACTGATGGTCACCAGTTGCCTCGGCGAAGAGATGGATCTCCTTCTGCGTGACCCGATGCCAATCGCTGTACCCAAGGTGCTCGCCGACGTGAGCCTCGAAGTCCGCGATCCCCTCGTAAACCGTGGGGCCAGCGGGCGCCTGGGTCACGCCGCGACCTTGACCTTCAAGTGCTCGATCGCGTTGCCGCCCATGATCTTTGCCTTGGCCGAGTCCGGGATGCCGTCCAGCCGGTCGACGAAGCTCAGCGGGTCGCCGATACCCTCGGGGTGCGGGAAGTCGGAGCCGAACATGACGTGGTCCTCGCCCATGATGTCGACGATGCCCTTGACGTCGTCCTCTAGGAACGGGTGGATGTAGATGTTGCGCTTGAACACCTCGACCGGGTGCTCGTCGAACTCCTTCGGCATGATCTTGTACGCCGTGTTGAGCTGCTCGAGCAGGTTGCGCACCCAGCCGCTGCCGTTCTCCACGCAGAAGATCTTCAGATCCGGGAAGCGCGAGAGCGCGCCGTGGCAGATCATGGCGGCCAGGGTGTCCTCGATGGCCCGGTGCCCCATCACGACCTCGCGCAGGGCGCTCGGTGCGAAGGACAGGTACTCGTCGCCGCCCTCCCATTCCATGAGGTGTTTTTGGTAGCCGCTGTCCGAGGCGTGCATGGTGACCGGCATGCCGGCGTTGACGACCTCCTCCCAGAACGGGTCGAACTCGGGCAGCCCCATGGATCGCGAGCCGCCGAAGCGACTGGGCACCGGCGCGGGCCGAACCAGGAATGTCTTCATACCGCGCTCCAAGCACCAGTGCAGTTCCCTGATGGCTTCGTCCACGATCGGCAGGCAGATGACGGGTGTGGCGAAGATCCGATCGTGGTAGTTGAACGTCCAATGCTCGTGCATCCACTCGTTGAGCGCGTGGATGATCGCGTGGGTGAGGACGACGTCGTCGGTGGTGCGCTCCTCGATGAGGCTGGCGAGGGTCGGGTACATCACACACTGGTCGAGCCCCAGTTCATCCATCAGCTCCAACCGCGGGGCGGGCGCCTGGTAGGCGGGGATGACATCCATTGCCTCGCCGATGAACTCGCGAAAGTTGAGGCCCTCGGGGTTGTTGCCGAGGAAGTAGTCCTCGGCGCTGCCCGGCCTGGCAACCCGCGCGAACGTCGGGTTGGGGATCATGTGGCTGATGCGGTCCTTGACAACCAGTTTGGGCCTGCCGCTGACCTCGACGTAACCGACCTTCCCGCGGTGCTCCTTGGGCAGGTATTTCGTGAGCGCGTCCGTCGTCTCGTACATGTGGTTGTCGATGTCGAAAACCGGATACGGCAGTGATCGGGACGACATGTGACTCTTCCTCCTGAGCAGCGAATATGATCATTTACGCTATTTGAGAACGACGTTATCACCATCGCCCGGCAACATCCACATCTGGGGCGCCGGCGACAGGTCACACCGCTGCATTCCACACGTCGATGACCGCGCTCGACGGGGTCACGGTGGCGAGCAGGGACAGCGTGTTGTCGATGATCGAATCGGCATACTCGCGCGGGTACCCACTGACCGCGTCCCGCGGTAGGACGAACTGATAGCCACGGTTGACCGCATCCATGACGAAGTTGGTGATCGCGATATTCACCGACACGCCAACTCCGACAATGGTTTTGATTCCCAGGTTGCGCAGCATCGAGTCCAGGTCGGTGCCGCACATCGGGCCGACACCGTGGGTGCGGGTGAGCACAAGGTCGGAGTCGCGTGGACCCAATTCCGGGAGCACCGAGGCGCCCGCGCTACCGGGCGTCAGGTCGACGCTGAAGGATTTCCCCGCCGCGAACAACCGGGCGTTCGTGTTCGAACCGCGACCGTCGGCGCGCCGCTGTATCAGGCAGTGCACGACCGTCACGCCGGCCGCCCTGGCCGCATCGAGCAGCCTGGCAATGTTGGGAATGGCTTCTCGCCGGGCCTCCTCGGCGAGCAGCGGAAGGCCGGCCTGCGGCCCGATCACCCCGCCCTGACACTCTTGGGTCACCAGCGCGGTTGTCACCGGATCGAGCAGGTCCTCAAGGCTTGGTTGCGGCATGAGAATAAACGTTATCGTGTGCTGGAACGGTCATTAACGAGGAGGTCAGGTGGAGGCGTGGGAGCTCGAGGTTCGGGAGTCGGTGCGACAGACGTTGGCCGACTACACCGCGGCCACAGACCGATTCGATCTTCGCGCGCTGGCCGCATGCTTCGGCGACGAGGGCGTGCTGGAATTCACCGGGGGGGACGGGCCGCTGACGGGACCCTCGGCGATCGAGGCGGGCCTGGGCGCCGCTGTGACAAAGCCTGGGCAATCGGGGCGGCGGGCGCCGACTCATGTCCGCCACCACGTCACCAGCATCAGGTTCGGGTCGGTGGCCCGCGACAGGGTCGAGGTCAGCAGTTATTTCGCCGTCCACACCGACATCGGGCTCGACCACTGGGGCCGCTACCGCGACGTACTGACACCCGTCGACGGTCGGTGGCTGTTCGCCCATCGCCGGATCAGCGTGGACGCATTCGCCGCCGGCAGTCTGATGGCGTGACGTCGCGTCACCCGGCGATGAACTCGTCGGCGAAGGCGCGGGCACGGTCGATGACTTCGGTCCGGTCGGCACCTGCCGGCGCGATGGTGAGCCAGGTGACCCCGGCGGACTCGAGCCGCGCGATCGTCGCGTGACGTTCGTCGGCCGACTTACCGTCGTCCAACAGGTTTCCCGCCGAGAAACAGATCTCCAGCGGTGCGGTGCGGCCGATCTCGGCCGCGTACTGCTTGGCCCAGTCGATGGCGAGCGCCAGGTCATCGATCGTCGAGATTTCCGCTGTGCGCGAGGCCGCCGCGTAGCCGAACGTATTGAACGGCGCCCACCCCTGAGCGCGTGACACCGCCCGGCGAACCGCCGCCTTGCTGTTGCCGCCGACCCAGACCGGGGGCGGACTCGCGGGCAGCGGCCGCAACCGGACGCCGCGGGCGGCGAACGACGTCCCCTCGTACGCGAGGTCGCCGCCGCCGAGCACCTTGTCCAGCACATCGAGGGCCTCATCGAGCAGGGCACCGCGGTTGTCGAAATCGACTCCCAGGGCCTTGAATTCGGGCTTCAGGTATCCCGCCGCGGTGCCCAGGATCAGCCGGCCCCCGGACAACACCGCGAGGCTTTGAATCGATTTGGCGCCGAGGAACGGGTTGCGGTAGGCGGCGATGTAGACATTGGTCAGCAGCTTGACGTGGGTCGTTGCGGCGGCGGCGAAGGCCAACGCGACGAACGGATCGAGGGCGTGGTGCCCGCCGTGGTCGAGCCACTTGGAGTCCGGTGCGGGGTGGTCGGTGACATGGACCGCCGCGAATTTGCTCGCCTCGGCCGCTCGCGCGATGTCGGCAATGGCGTCGGCGGTGACGAACTCGTCCACCGCCTCGACTCGCTGGGTGGGCAGTTCGAGAGAGAAAGAAACGGTCACGTGGGTCCTTTCGTCGCGGAGACAAGTGTGGCCAGTCGTTGGGCGTGGTAGTCCGGGTCGCCGAAGATCAACTGGGTGGCCTTGGCGCGGCGGGCGAAAAGGTGGGCGTCGTGTTCCCAGGTGAAGCCGATACCGCCGTGGATGCGCATGTTGTCGAGCGCGACGTGGAGGAAGGCCTCGGAACACACCATTTTCGCGACCGACGCGGCGGTCGGCAGCTCATCGGTGTGGGCCACTTCGGCCGCATGCGACACGGCGGAAAGCGCACCCTCAACCTGAACCAACATGTCCGCGCACCGATGCTTGATCGCCTGGAAACTGCCGATGGGCCGACCGAACTGGATCCGTTGCTTGGCGTAGTCGACGGCCATGTCGAGGCAGCGCCGCGCGGCGCCCACCTGTTCGGCAGTCAGCGCCACGATGGCGAGGTCCGAAGTGTGTGCCAGGAAGTCGGCCGCGGCCCCCTCCGTGCCGATCAGCGCCGCCCGGACACCGCCGAACTCCAGCCGGGCGAATTTTCGGGTGCGGTCGAGTCCTGCCAGCGGGGTCCGGCGGACCCCCTCTGACCCGGCCCGAATCGCCAGCAACGAGATGCCGGCTTCGGTATTGGCCGCGGCGAGGATGACGTCCGCGGTGTGACCGTCGATCACGAGCGGCGCCTCACCGTGGACCCGGTAGGCGCCGCCGCTGCGGTCGGCACGCAACGTCACTGCACCGGGGTCCCAGGCGCCAAGGCGGCCGTTGAGGATCAGCGTTGCGGTGGCAGAGCCGTCAACGAAGCCGGGGATGAACTCTTCGGCCGCGGCATCATCGCCGCTGGCGAGAATGGCCTGGGTCGCCATGGCCACGGTGGCGAAGAAGGGGGAGCACAGCAACGTGCGCCCCATTTCCTCAAAGACCACCGCCAGTTCGGCCATGCCCGCACCCGCCCCGCCCCACCGCTCGGGAACCCCGATGCCGTGCAGCCCCAACTCGCCGGCCATCTGGCGCCACGATGCCTCGTCGTAGCCGGTTTCCGTCGCCATCAACTTGCGCACGGTCTCGCTGGGTGATGTGGCCGTCAGGTAGTCCCGAACGACCGCGCGGAGCTCGTCGAGCTCACCGGTCGGCACGCGCAGCCTCCCGGCTCGGCCGTGTCGCGGGATCGGCCATCCACAAGCCAATCGCTGCGGGCCCGATCCTCTTGTCTCCCAGCGGTTGTGAAGGTCTCATGTCTCCTCGGTGCGATTGCGGCCGAGCCGGCGCCGCCCGCTGCTCGAGCCCTTCGGGCATCCAGCCCGGGATGGCCATTGCCGCACCAGGATAGTATGTTTTCTGGAAATAGAGAATTTACATTCTCACTAAAGGAGACCGACGCGGTGACCACGAAACTCGATTACGGCATCTTCGACTGCGATACGCACTGCTACGAGACGCGGGATGCGTTCACCCGCTATCTGCCCGAAAAGTTCCGAGACCGGGCGATCACCACCGTACGCGGGGCCGACGGCGTCGAGGTGATCCTGGCCGGCCATCGCGTCGCGACCTTCAACAGCGAGGGCGGTTTGGGCCTGGATGTCGCCTACCGGCCAGGCTCGCTCAAGGAGATGCTCAGGCAAATGGGATCGGGCAACCCCGAGGAGTCTTACGAGCCGCAACCCATGCAACCGGAATTCGTCGAGCGTGCCGCCCGGCTGGCCGTCATGGCGGACCAGAACATCGAGCGGATGGTCATCTATCCCAGCGGTATGGCGCTGGCGGCGGAACACTACGTCGACGACACTGCGGCACTGTATGCGAATCTGCGCTCGTTCAACCGATGGTTCGACGAAGAGTGGGGCTTCAACTACGACGACAGGATCTATGCGACGGCGCTGATGTCGTTGCGCGACTTGGATTCCGCGATCGCGGAGACCGAGGCGATCATCGCGCAGGGAGCGAAGTTCGTGCTGCTGCCGACGGGGCCGGCCTACGGCCGGTCACCGGGCGACCCGTACTTCGATCCCATTTACGCGCGCCTGCAGGAGGCCGGCTGCGTCCTGGTGTTCCACATCATGCCGTTCTGGTACTTCAATGCGATTTCGCCCGCGTGGGGCCAGGACCCCGACCCGGCCTCCTGGCACATGTCCGCGTGGCAGTGGATGAACATCTACGGGCAGCGGCCGATCGAGGAGACGTTGTCAGCCCTCATCTTCGACAATCTCTTCGGCCGCTTTCCGGGTCTGAATGTCCTCGTCGCCGAGCACGGCGCGGAATGGGTGCCGTTCTTCGTCCGGCACATGGACAAGAGCCGCGGCATGGGCCGCAACGGACCATGGATCGGCGGGAAGCTCACGGAGCGACCGTCGGCGATCTTCCGCCGTCATGTTCGGGTCGTGCCGTACCCCGAGGACGACATCCCGGCGATCGTCGCGAGCCTGGGATACGACGACTGCCTGGTCATGGGCTCGGATTACCCGCACGCCGAAGGGCTGGCCGTGCCGGCCGAGTTCGCCAAGTTGCTCGACCCGCTCGACGACGCCACCAAGCGACGGATCATGCGCGACAACGCCGACCAGCTGCTCGCCCGCAGCTAACGGCGCGATGGCGGACGAGGACGTCGACCTCGACCTGTTGAGAGCGTCGGCGCGGGAGTTCCTGGCCGAACGCGGCGAGCGGGGATCGGTCAAGGACCTTGCCGAAATGGACTGGACCGGCCTGCTCGTGGATGAGGTGCTGGGGGGCACCGGGTGGCGTCCGGTCGAGGCCTGCGTCGTGGCGGA
>NZ_LZJA01000307.1:0-4251 GCF_001666785.1 Mycobacterium sp. E3305
CCCGGGCGGTCGACCTCCTTCAGAACGGCGCCGTGAAGGCCTATCCCGGCTACCCGCACGGCATGCTGACCACACACGCGGATGTGCTCAACCCGGATCTGCTCTCGTTCATCGCGTCCTGATCGACCGCTGGCTCCGAAAGTCCGCATTCGAGCAGGGCGTGTGAGCTCGGACCGACGGACGCGAGCTGAAGCGGCTAAGACGCGACGAAGTCACTCAGGTCGGCGGCCCGACCGAACAGATGGCCCTGCGCCAGGCCACATCCGGCCATGAAGACTGTCTCAGCCTGCTCAGCGGTTTCGATTCCCTCGGCAATAACCTTGAGGCCCAGGGCTTCACAGAGCCCGATGACTGAGCGATACAGCGTGAGGTTACGTCCCGGCTCGACACCTGTCGCCAGCCCGCGGTCGAGTTTCACGATCTGCACCGGCAACTCGTGCCAATAGGTCAGCGAGTTGTACCCGGCGCCGAAGTCGTCCAGGGCCACTCTGAGGCCCAGGCCATTGAGTCGCCTGATGGCCGCCGCGGCGTCGGCGAGGTCCACAATGGGCACCGTCTCGGTGATCTCCAGGACGACGCGTTGCGGCGGCAGCCCGTGCCGGTCGAGCGTGCGGCTGATCACCCGTTCGAAATCGACGCTGCCCAATCGCGCGGCACCGATGTTGATGTGAACGTCCAGTGCGATGCCGGACGAGTTGATGTCCGCGCAGGCTCGATCGAGTACCAGGGCATCGAGTTCCGCCCCCATGCCGTTGGCTTCGGCCAGGGACACGAAGGTCTGGGGAGGAATCTGGATGCCGCTCGGTGTGGTCCAGCGGGCAAGCGCCTCGACGGCGACTCGGTTGCCCTCCGGCAGGCCGACGATCGGTTGGTACTTCAGCCGAAAGCCTTGTGGAGCACCACCGTTCGCTTGCCGGAGCGCCGTCGGGAAATCCTCGGCCTCGGTGAACGCCGGCCGGTAGACCACCGCGGTGTCCTTGCCCAGCCGCTTTCCGGTGTACATCGAGATGTCGGCCTGCCTCAGGAGATCATCGGAGGTACGAGGCAGACCGTCGCATCCGGGACTCACCAGGCCCATGCTGGCACGCACCCGCACCGACGTGCCGTGTACCGAGAACGGGCTGCGAAGGGCAAGCCGCAGCTGATCGGCGACGAGTTCGGGGGCGTCCACGACACCCGTGATGAGGATGGCGAATTCGTCTCCGCCGACACGAGCCAGTGTGTCGTCGGCGCCAAGGCAATCCCTGAGCCGCCCGCTGATCGCGCATAGCAGCTCATCACCGGCCGCGTGCCCGAATCGGTCGTTGACCACTTTGAAATCGTCGATGTCGACGAAGATCAGTACGAACGGTCCATCGCGTATGGCTTCGTTCAGCCGCTGCGCCAAGAACAACCGATTGGGCAGGTGGGTCAACGGATCGTGATGAGCCTGATGAGCGAGGCGGCTTTTGGCGTCGATGAGCTGTTCGGTGAGCGTCCGCTGCACGCGCATCGCCACCAGGTAGCGGGTCGAGACGAGCACGGCCATCGCAACATACGTGCCGATGAAGACGGGATCGACTTGGTGTCCGATGAGCTCGTGGAAAGTGACGAGAGCGGTGCTGCCCATGAATCCCACGTACGGCAGGGTGAGCTGCGCCCAGTTGATCGGTATCTCTTCTTCGTGCTCGGGGCGGGCGCGTGGCGGAAAATCCAACAAACTCCATGCGATCAGCAGCGGCGCGATGACGAATCCGGTGCCGACCCACAAGTCCAGTTGCGTCACTCCGACGCTGCGAAGGTAGGCCAGCAGCCGGTCCGAAGACGTCAGGGTGATCACCGCGGCGGCAAGCAGCATGTAATTGGTCCGGCCCGGCCGATACGGCGGATACCACATCGCCAGCAGCAGGGCGCTCACCACCACGACGATCTCGACTACCGCGATACCGGTTACGACTGCGGTGTTGGTCGACCGTGGCAAGGCGGCTCCGTGCATGGCCCCCAGCCGGGCGACATAGACCAGGTGGAAGAACGCCAGAGTCGCCAGCAGTCCATCAAGGGCGGTGGTGATTACGTTCTGCCGTCCCACCATCCACGTTCGCGCCAGCGCTCCGTCACCGGACCGTACCAGCAGCAGTATCGCCGCGCCGAACAGCAGGCCGGCAACGAAATAGCCGACGACCGCGGACGTTGGCGCCGTCGCGCCGATATCGGCCACCCGGACTCGCTGGGATAGGGCCTCGGCGGCGAGGAAGGTGGCGATGGCTGCCAGCAGGGTCACGCGCCACCATCGTGCACGGGCGGCTACCCGTCGAACGACAACCAGCCCGGCGAGTAGCGCCACAACGCACAACATCGCTTCAAGAACGAACTGCGCCCGCTGTGCCGTCGCCACCCCCCACAACCCGAACGCATTGAATGCTGCCGCAGCAACGACGACAGCCGACAGCCCGTAACCCATGCGGCGGCTCAAAAACCGCAACGCGCCCCCTCCAGCCCGCGGTATGACGTGTAGATCTTGGCAGAACAGGGCGGCGCTGGGACCGTTATCGCTTATGCCAGGGAAACCTCAAAGAGTTTTGCAGCAAAGATGAGGCGGAATCGCCTGAAGGCCTGGCAGATGGCCATCCGGCCAGGGAACTCGGGCAGTGCGTCGCGCTGGCGCGAGACGAATCTGTGCCTGGGTAGTGCGGGATGCCGCATAGCCTCGGCTACACCGCGATTCCCTCGATGATGCTGAGCGGAGATACGGTCTCGACGACGTGAGTCAAGCGAAAACCGGCTTGGTCCAACAGCCGGCCGTATTCGTCCGCGGTGCGTTCGCGAGCGCCGGCGACGACCAGCATCTCGAGGTCCACCCACTTGCCGTGGAAGTCGCGGTCGTGCTCGGGAATGACGAACTCGCAGAGCAACAGGCGCACACCGGCGCGAGCTGAGGCGCGGACATTGGTGAGGATGCGCACCGCGTCGTCCTTGGGCCAGTCGTGAATGACGTTCTTGAGCACATACGCGTCGCCGCCCTCCGGTGCGGAATCGAAGAACGAGCCCTTTTCGATCCGGACGCGGTGGTCGACACCGTACTTGCGAAGCAACTCCGGGGCGCCCGCCACGACCTCCGGAAGATCAAACAGCACCCCGCGCGAATTCGGAGCCGTCTGCAGGATCGCCGCCAACAGTCGACCGTGTCCGCCGCCGACATCGACGATCGTGCCGAAGGCATCGAAGTCGTAGGCGGCCGTCAAAGGCACGGTCGCGAATTCGGACACATTGGTCATGGCCGTGTTGAAGATCTCCGCCAGCTCCCCTTCCTCGGCCAGGTACTCGAAGGCCGGTTTGCCGCGAAGCTCTGGGATGACCGCCTTCCCGGTCCGGATCGCATCGGTCAGGTGGCTCCAGTGCTCGCGATGCTGCGGCGATCCGACCCACCGCGCCATCCCGGACATCGAGATGGGCGCGTGGGTGCGCAGCGTGTCCCCCAGTGGGGTGAGCGCATAGCGCCCGTCACGGCGCTGCCGGAAGATCCCGATGCCGATCAACGCGCGCATGAGCCGCCTCAGGGCGTCGGCGTCGGCGCCGATCCGGTCTGCCAGCTGGTCGCCGGACAGCGGGCCGCCCGCCAGGGCATCCGCCACGCCAAGGTCCGCTGCGGACGTGATCGCTTGCGCGACCCAAGCGTTCAGGATCAACTCCATCATCACCGCCGCGGGCGGAGCGGAGCGTTGGCGCAGCCGCGACAACTGGTGGCGGACCCGTTCGACGGCTCGCGCGACACTGACCGGCGGAACCTTCGACGTCACGTGACTCCCCTTCTCCCTGGCATCGCCATCATGGACGCTTCGTACCGGCGACTGCCCTCGCGCGCGCCAGGAAAGCCACGATAGAGCAGTCAAACTCGTTCGCCTCAGCGCTCGTGCTGTAAACCCTCGAACCCGCTTCGAACTATGCCCGGAGATCGGGAATATTTCAACAGTGATTGAAATAGTGGCGCGTTCGACCTATAGTTCTGACAAGGGGGTCGGATGAGCGGAGGCCGTCATGTCACGTCTGGTCACGAAGGTCGTCGTTGCGGCGATCCTCGCATTCACCGCGGTAACGGCGACCGGATGCGTTCCGGCAGCCACGGTTGGACCGCCTTTGGGCGTCGCGGCGGGGTAAAGCGGCTACGGTCGAACGGCGAGGGGCGCGCCATCAGGGTGCTTATCGCCAATCGCGTTGGGGCAGAATAGAACCGGTCTAGCCGTCGCCCTTGCCGCGTGACGCATCATTCGCGGC
>NZ_LZJA01000308.1:0-18134 GCF_001666785.1 Mycobacterium sp. E3305
TCCGTCGGGCGGGGGCGAGGTGAATTGGCGAAGCGTGCCCAACGGCACCGGCCTACCGAAGAGTTTCATCACCGCCGCCCCCTCCCAACGTGACCGTCAACGCTCCGCCGGTGCTGGTGCCCGTGCCCGTTCCGGTATGGGTGCCGCCCAAGCAAGGTGGCAGTCAGCAGGGCGGTGGTCAGCAGCAGGGCGGCGGTCAGCCCGCGCCGAGCGGCCACGGGCCGATCCAGTGTTACGCCTGCCACCCACCGGTCCCGCAACAGCCGGTTCACCCGCAGCCGGTTCACCCGGAGCCGCTGCAGCATCCCTGAGCGAGCGGTGCGCTATCGGGCCGTTCGCGAGCGCAGCGCCCGGTGGGCGTGTGGCCAGAACGGCATGCCCGCCACGACGGTCGCGCCGGTGGCAATGAGGCCGACCGCGACGTCGACGCTCTCGCGGCCATCGCTTGCCCAGTAGACGTCCTTGAGGTCCAAGAGCAGGGCGAGCTCGTCGACGATCATGGCGTTCGCGGCGCCGTACGCGACGGCCGCCGCGGGATGCCGCCGTTGCTTGTCGGTTCCGCGTAGGCCCACAGCGCCGACCGTGGCCAGCATCCCGATGCCGATATTGTAGTGGTGAAAATGCCTGCCGCCCATGGACATACCACCACCCGAGGGGCCATGGCCGGCGCGGATCCAGTGCGTGAGCGCCCGCAGCCCGGCGAACGTGAGCGTGAACGACGTCCAGGCCAGCACCGTGGCCTGCTCGCCGGGTTGCAGCCGCTGGTTCCATTGGTGGCGCAGGCGCTCCCACCGGGACCTCGGTGCGTCGGTGCCGTGAGGCTCCATACCCAACGACGCTAGACCAATAGCATTCCGAAGTGTGGAGTCCCGTTGGGTGCTGCACCTGGACATGGATGCCTTCTTCGCCTCCGTCGAACAACTGACGCGGCCGACGCTGCGGGGCCGGCCGGTGCTGGTCGGCGGCCTGGGCGGGCGGGGCGTGGTAGCCGGGGCCAGCTACGAAGCCCGCGTGTACGGCGCGCGCTCTGCCATGCCGATGCACCAGGCCCGCCGGCTGATCGGCGTGACCGCGGTGGTGCTGCCGCCGCGCGGGGTGGTGTACGGGGTGGCCAGCCGGCGGGTCTTCGACACCGTGCGCAGCGTGGTGCCCGTCGTCGAGCAGCTGTCGTTCGACGAGGGCTTCGGCGAGCCGCCCGACCTCGCGGGCGCGTCCGCCGAGGATGTCGAGGCGTTCTGCGAAGGCCTGCGGCGACGGGTCCGCGAGGAGACGGGCCTGATCGCGTCGGTCGGCGCCGGCTCGGGGAAGCAGATCGCCAAGATCGCGTCCGGGCTGGCGAAACCCGACGGAATTCGGGTCGTCTCGCGCGCCGAGGAACGGTCGCTGCTCGGCGGTCTGCCGGTGCGGCGGCTGTGGGGCATCGGTCCGGTCGCCGAGGAGAAGCTCAACCGGCTCGGCATCGAGACCATCGGCCAGCTGGCCGCGCTGACCGACGCCGAGGCCGCCAATATCCTGGGCGCGACGATCGGCCCGGCGCTGCACCGCCTGGCCCGCGGCATCGACGACCGCCCGGTCGCCGAGCGCGCCGAGGCCAAGCAGATCAGCTCCGAATCCACCTTCGCCGTCGACCTGACCACCCTGGAGCAGCTGCGCGAGGCGATTGACCCGATCGCCGAGCACGCGCATCAGCGCCTGCTGCGCGACGGGCGCGGCGCCCGCACCGTCACCGTGAAGCTGAAGAAGTCCGACATGAGCACGCTGACCCGGTCGGCCACGCTGCCGTACGCGACGACGGAGGCCGGCGCGCTGGTCGCCGTGGCCCGGCGGCTGCTGCTCGACCCTCGCGAGATCGGCCCGATTCGCCTTCTGGGCGTGGGGTTTTCGGGGTTGAGCGACGTGCGGCAGGAGTCGCTGTTCCCGGATCTGGACCTGGCGGGGGAGGACCACCCCGCGGAGACGGTGGCGACCGCGGCGGAGGCGATGTTCGCCGCGGCGCCCGGGGAGGGCTGGCGGGTCGGCGACGACGTCACGCATCCCGAGCTCGGGCACGGCTGGGTGCAGGGCGCGGGCCACGGCGTGGTCACCGCGCGGTTCGAGACCCGCAGCTCCGGCCCCGGCCCGGCCCGCACGTTCCCCGCCGACACAGCCGAGCTGACCAAAGCCAACCCCGTCGATTCCCTGGACTGGCCGGACTACCTGGGCGTGCTGCAGGCCCTGGACGCGAACGCCCCGTCAGCCCCAGCGGGCGATGACGTCGCCGACCGGTAGCCGCGCGGCCAGCGCGGCCATCATCAGCACCCGCGCCTGCGGCGGTCGTAGGCGGGGCACCATCACCGCGCCGGCGGCCGCCATCTGGTGCCCGGGCCCATAGGCGGCACCGACGCTCCCTCCGGGGACGCGGGTGGACACCGCGACGGCGACGCCGGCGCGGCAGTGCCGGGTCACCGCGTCGACCACCGCGTCGCCGGCGTTGCCCGAACCCAGCGCCTCGAGCACCACGCCCTTGGCCCCGGCCGCCACGCAG
The DNA here is from genome assembly GCF_001666785.1 of Mycobacterium sp. E3305. Lineage (NCBI taxonomy): Bacteria > Bacillati > Actinomycetota > Actinomycetes > Mycobacteriales > Mycobacteriaceae > Mycobacterium > Mycobacterium sp. E3305. Next base: position 2,525 of record NZ_LZJA01000308.1, read on the forward strand.
GCGTCGAGGGCCACCCCGTCGCTGCCCAGGTAGGCGGCGACGATGTCGACGCGCGGCGCGTCCGCCGCGCTGAGATCCCCGAGCTGAGGCCGTGTCTTGGTGACGGCCAGCGTGAGACCGCCGTTCACCGTGCCGATCAGCTCACCGGCGAATCCGGTCAGGTCGTTGGTCGCCACCTTGGTCAGCCCCAGCGGCTGCAAGACCCGGCCGGCGAAACACACCAGCACGCCCAGACCCCGCGCGCCGGGGCTGCCCGCCACGGCGAGGGCCGCACGCAGGTTGGCCGGGCCGTCGGCGTCGGGGGCGTCGGCGCTGCGCATCGCGCCGGTCAGTACCACCGGAACGTCGCCCGCGTGGGTGAGCTCGAGCCACAGCGCGCTCTCCTCCATGGTGTCGGTGCCGTGGGTGACCACCACACCGTCGGCGCCGCCGTCGATCGCCGCGCGCACGGCGCGGCGGATCCGGTCCCAATCCGCGGGCACCAGCTGCGAGCTGTCCAGCGCCAGCACGTCGACGACGTCGACGTCTAGGCTGGCGGCCAGGTCGGCCGCGCCATAAGCGGGCCGGTGCACGCCGTCCGCGCCGGTGCCGGTCGATATCGTGCCTCCGGTGGCGATGACGGTGAGCCGGCCCATGGTGAAATCATCGCGCACGCCAACCGCGAACATCGGCCAGCCCGCGTCGGCATTGGGGGATCGCGTGGGCATTGGGGGATGATGTGAGAGTGCCCGAGGAACCATCGACTGAGCCAGTGACCTCAACCGAGCAGGCCGGCGACGGCGCGGCCGCCGAGCCGCAGCGGCCGCCGAGGCGGCTGCGCCTGCTGCTGTCGGTGGCGGCGATCGTCTTGGCCCTGGACATCGTCACCAAGGTGCTGGCCGTCAAGCTGCTGCCGCCCGGTCAGCCGGTGCCCATCATCGGCGACACGGTCACCTGGACGCTGGTCCGCAACTCCGGTGCCGCGTTCTCGATGGCGACCGGCTACACCTGGGTGCTGACGCTGATCGCGACCGGCGTGGTGGCCGGCATCTTCTGGATGGGCCGGCGGCTGGTGTCGCCCTGGTGGGCGGTCGGGCTGGGGATGATCCTCGGCGGCGCCATGGGCAACCTGGTCGATCGCTTCTTCCGGGCGCCCGGGCCGCTGCGCGGCCACGTCGTGGACTTCCTGTCGGTCGGGTGGTGGCCGGTGTTCAACGTCGCCGACCCCTCGGTGGTGGGCGGCGCCATCCTCCTGGTGGTGCTGTCGGTCTTCGGCTACGACTTCGACACGGTCGGCAGGCGGAAGGCCGACCAGCGCCGATGACGCACCGTTCCATGCCCGTCCCCGAGGGGCTGGCGGGCATGCGCGTGGACGCGGGCCTCGCGCGGCTGCTGGGCCTGTCCCGCAGCGCCGCCGCGGCGCTGGCCGAAGACGGCGGGGTGGAACTCGACGGCGTGCAGGCGGGCAAATCCGACCGGCTGACCGGCGGCGCGTGGCTTCAGGTCCGGTTGCCCGAAGCGCCGCCGCCGGTGGAGAACACGCCGGTCGAGATCGAGGGCATGACGATTCTGTATTCCGACGACGACATCGTCGCGGTCGACAAGCCCGCCGCGGTGGCCGCGCACGCGTCGGTGGGCTGGACCGGACCGACGGTGCTCGGCGGACTGGCCGCGGCCGGTTACCGGATCACCACGTCCGGCGTGCCCGAGCGGCAGGGCATCGTGCATCGCCTCGACGTCGGCACCTCCGGGGTGATGGTGGTGGCGCTCTCCGAGCGCGCCTACACCGTGCTGAAGCGCGCGTTCAAACAGCGCACTGTCGACAAGCGTTATCACGCGCTGGTGCAGGGCCATCCGGACCCGTCGAGCGGCACGATCGACGCTCCGATCGGGCGGCACCGCGGCGGCGAGTGGAAGTTCGCCGTCACGACGAACGGCCGGCACAGCCTCACCCACTACGACACCATCGAGGCCTTCGTCGCCGCCAGCCTGCTCGACGTGCACCTGGAAACCGGCCGCACGCACCAGATTCGGGTGCATTTCTCCGCGCTGCATCACCCGTGCTGCGGTGACCTGGTCTACGGGGCGGATCCTAAACTCGCGAAAAGGCTTGGGCTCCAACGGCAATGGCTGCACGCCCGGTCGCTGTCGTTCGCTCACCCGGCCGACGGCAGGCGGATGGAGATCGTCAGCCCCTACCCGGCCGATCTGCAGCACGCGCTGGACGTGCTGCGCGCCGAGGGCTGATCATTCTGATGGTCGCGACCCGTCCCCCAAGCTTCGCTGGGGGTGCCCCCAGCGCCCGGCTTCGCCGCGCTTGCGATCACTCGGCCGGCTTGCGCGCCTCGACGAGCAGCCGCGTGGAGTACGCGACGAACGGCCCGTCGGCCTCGATGCGCTCGTGCAGTTCGCGCAGCCGATCCCGGTAGGCGTCGACCGTGAAGTCCGGCACCGTCCAAATCACCTTGCGCAGGAAGTAGATAACGGCGCCGACGTCGAAGAACTCGGCCCGCATCCGCTCCATCCGGATGTCGACGACCTCCATCCCGGCGGCTTCGGCCTCGGCGCGCTGGACGTCGGGGTGTAGTTCGGCCCATTTTTCCGGTTGCGGCCCGATGAAGTACTCGACCAGTTCGGCCATCGTCGCGGGCCCGATCTGCTGGGCGAAGTAGGTGCCGCCCGGCCGCAGCACCCGCGCGATCTCGGCCCATCGCACCTCGATGGGATGGCGGCTGGTCACCAGGTCGAAGGCCGCGTCGGCGAACGGCAGCCCCGGCTCGTGGCCGGTCAACACCACCACCACGCCGCGGGGATGCAGGCGTCGGGTGGCCAGCGCCGCGTTGGGCGGCCACGATTCCGTCGCGGCCATCGCGGGCGGAAACCGCTCCGCGCCCGCGAGCACCTCGCCACCGCCGGTGTCGATGTCGCACGCGGCCGACACGCTCGCCAGCCGCCGGCTCATCTGACGCTGATACCCCCACGAGGGGCGTTCCTCGGTGGCGCGCCCGTCCAGCCAGGAGAAGTCCCAGCCGTCGACGGGGGCGGCATCGGCCTCGGCCACGAGGTCGTCGAATGTGCGGACCATGTCGAGCATGCTAGGCAGCGCTCAGGGCTGGTGATTACCGGCCTTGCCGTTCACCTGCGCAAGGGTGCTCCAAATCTGAGATGTGCCGTGCGAATAGATTTCGACGATGTTGCCGAAGGGGTCTTCGCAGTAGCACACATAGAATCCGATGCCGGGCGCGAACTCCCACACCGCGCTGCGTTGTCTGCCGCCGCTCTCCGCGATGCGCCGCGCAAGGCCTTCGACGTCGGGGTCGATGACGCAGAAGTGGAACGTACCGGTTTTGTGCAAGTAGAACTGTGTGTTCTCCTCAGCTGCCCGCTGCTCGGGTTTGGGTTCGGAGAACTCAAACAACTCCAGGCCGACACCATTGCCCGCGTCCATCATGGCGATCCTGCCGGATACCACGTGGGGGCCCAGCATGTCCGCGACCAGCTCGCCGAAGTAACCCTCGCCCGCGGTGTACTCCTGCGGCTCGTGCAGGAGTTGGAAGCCGAGGACGCGTTGGTACCAGTCGATGGCCGCCTCCGCATCGGTGACGGTCACACCGACATGAGTGATCGTTCGTGGCTGCACTTTCGCGATCGGTTCGGCCATCGGTGTCCCCCTTGGTGACGAGTTGGCAATTGCGCTCTCACTGCATCACGAAGTGAGCCCCGAATGGGCGCTGGTCCTCGAAGCCGTTACTGATCCGGTCGCTTTCTTGTATCGGCGGCCCTCAGCGGGCGGACTGGCGGCTGGCGTAACCGCGCGGCGTGGCGCCGAACCGGGTTCGGAACTCGCTGATGAAATGGGACACGTTGACGTAGCCGACCCGGTGGGCGATCTCGGTCACGGCCCATCTTCGATCCAGAACCAGTTCGCGCGCTCGGTTCAGCCGGACGTCTTTGACGTACTGATACGGCGACGATCCCGTCACCTCGCGGAACGCTCTGGTGAATGCGGATGAGCTCAGGCCCACCTCCGCGGCCAGGGTCGCGACCGTGATCGGCTCGGCCCAATGCTCATTGATGTAGGTCAGTGCCGCGCCGATGGGATTACCGGCCGCTTGCTGGGTGGCGAAGTGCAGCATCCGCGCAAACTGTTCGCGCTGCAGGACCCGATACACCAACTCGCGCAGATACAAGGGCGCCAGCACTCGCCGGTCGACCTCGGTCGAGAGCGACCGCACGAACCGCAGGACCGAGCTCATGACTTCGTCGTCGAGCGCGGAGACGACGCACGATTCGGTGAGCTCCGGTACCGACGCCGCCTCGGCGCCCCGCCCGCCCGGCATCTTCTCGGTGATCTCGCGAACGGTAGACGGATCCACCTCCAGCACCATGCATAGGCAGGGCTTGCGTGGCGATGCCTCGAGCACCTCGCTCTGAAAGTGCACATCGCCGTTGATCACCAGGTAGCTGAACTGGTCGTAGACGTGACGCCGGCCCATCTCGATGACGGCCTTGCGGCCCTGCGCGACGAGTCCGATCGACAGTCCCCGGATCTCCTGCCACTCGGGTTCGGTGGGCTCGGTGAATCGGTAGATGGTCAGACCGGGCCACAGCCCGACGTTCGCGCCGGGATGCGGTGCGCGCGCAGTCAATTCGGCGACGAGATCACCGGAAGTGAGGTGATGTTCGATGTTTTCGGCGGCGGTCAGGTCAACACCCCCCTTGGCGTCAGCACACCGCGGGGGCCGGAACCGCTCCGCAAAGAAAAAGGTAGCCGAATACGAGGGCCCTCGCTGGGTGAGTGTCACCGCGCGGGATCGAAACCGGCAAACATCGGGCAGGAATCTTGTACCGCGGCCGCCGACCATCCGGTTGGCTATTGATCATCCTTCGGGCGGACCTATTCCCGGCGCAATCGCCGGTTACTTGCGGATATCGAGGAGACATCATGGCGATGCGGGCAGCACGCATGCACGGATACAACCAGCCGCTGGAGATCGACGAAGTGCCGGTTCCCGATGTCGGGCGAAGCCAGGTCCTGATCAAGGTCGCCGCGACGGGCATGTGCCGCAGCGACTATCAGCTGTTGGATGGCTACTTCCGCGACGGTCTCCCGGTGGACTTCCCGTTCATCCCGGGGCACGAAGTGGCGGGCACCATCACCGAGGTGGGCGCCGACGTGCCGGATTCCGCCGGCATCGGCGAGGGAGACCTTGTCGTGGTGGACCCGAACTGGGGGGACGGCACGTGCCGGCAGTGCCACGAAGGCAACCAGCAACTGTGCGCCGACGGGCAACTCGTCGGGTTCGGACCCAATGGGGGCTTCGCCGAGTACATGGTCGCCCCTTACGACCACGTGATCTCGGTCGCCGATCAACCGGATGCCGACCCCCGGTACCTGGCCCCGCTGACCGATGCGGGCCTCACTCCGTACCGCGGCATGAAGAAGTTGCGCGACGCGGGCAAACTCGGCGCCGGCCGTACGGTCGTCATCAACGGCATCGGCGGTCTGGGCAGCTACGCGGTGCAATACGCCCGGCTACTCGGTGGCGGCGCGACCGTGCTCGGATTCGCCCGGAGCGATGAAAAACTCAAGGTCGCAACCGAACACGGCGCGCATCACACCGTGAACGTCCGGGACAAATCCGTCGAGGACGTGCAGAACGAGCTCGAGGACCTGACCGGCCGACGCACCGTCGACGCGGTGCTGGACTGCGCCGGATCCACGGAGTCCCTGGGATTGGCGGCCGCGATTCTCGAGACGGAGGGTGCGCTATCGCAGGTGGGCCTCATGGGCCAGCGGGTGGAGCTCCCGTTGTTTCCGTTCGTCAGCGGAGAGAAGTCGTACTTCGGCTCGTTCTGGGGCAATTACAACGACCTTCGGGAGGTGCTCGCGCTTGCCAGCCAAGGCCTGATCAAGCACCACGTGGTCCCGGTCAGGCTCGACGACATCAACGACAACCTGGAAGCCCTGGGCCGGGGCGACATCGTCGGCCGGGCCGTGGTCGTCTTCGACTGACCGCTGGCCGGCGGCGCGCCGAATCACGGCGCGCGGCAGACGAATTTGGTGCCGTTGAGGTCGAGCTTGACCTCGCCCTGGTGCTCCCAGTATTCCGAGCCCTGCCGGCCGTACCTGGCGCCGCTGCCGGACGGCTCTTGGAACAGGATCTGCTGGTTGCCCTTCCAGTCGAGCACCGCCGCGGGCGGGTCGAACTCGTTGTAGAACTGCGCGGTCAACGGTCCGGTGTCCGCGGGGCACTGGTAGCTGACGACGGGCGGGCTCAAGGTGCCGGGGTCGGCGATGGCCAACTGGACCAGCCGCGTCTGATACGCCTCGGTCAGGCACGTGCGCATCTCGGGGTTTTGTGCACAGCCGTCCCGCCCGCTCGCCCAGTTGTTCTGCGCGCTGGCCAGCGCGGCTTGGTCCGCGCCGGGCCGGCCGAGCGCCTCCTGGTAGGCGGCCTGGACCCGATGGTCGAGATCGCTGAGGTGCGGATCGGTGCACACCTGCCGCTGGGCCGCGTTCGCCGGGGTGGCGCAGTCGAGCGGCGCCGCGGTCGGCGGGGCAGTGGTGGTCGCCGACGTGGTGGTGGCCGGCGCCGGGGTCGTCTTCGCGCCGCAGGCGCTCAGCACCAGGGCCGCAACGATGACGGCGAGCAGTCGCATACGTGCTGACTACCGCCTGCCGGGCGCACCGTCGGCGCGACACGCCGAAATGCGCGACCGCAACCGCCGCGGCGATCCCGGCGGGGACGGTCAGACCGTGGCCGTGTTGGCCTCGCCCGTCGCGATCTCGGGGGCCAGCGGCGCGATCGCGCCGATGATCGCGGTGACCGTTTCGGACGGCACCCCGGCCGCGGCCAGTGCGTCCGACAGGTGCCCGGCCACCAGGTTGAAGTGGTACATGGTGATCCCGCGCCCCTGGTGGACCTGCTTCATCGGCGCGCCGGTATAGGGCTCGGGGCCCCCGAGCGCGGCGGCGAAGAACTCGACCTGCTTGCCCTTGAGCCGGTTCATGTTGGTCCCGGTGAAAAAGCCCGCGAGTTGGTCGTCGGCGAGCACACGAACGTAGAAGTCCTCGACCACGACTTCGATTGCCTCGTGGCCGCCGATCCGGTCGTAGATGGTGCCCGGCTGTGGCTTGTGGAAGCGTGCCAGAATTTTCATAAGTCCGATTGGAACATTTCGGCGTTGCCCACCAGTTAGTTCGCAATCACGCTCGGATGTCCTTGCGTAACAACCGGATTGCTCACCCATGACGGCCCCGCCCGCCGCGGCGTGAGATGTGCGGCGCGCTTTACATGCCGGAAATCTGCATCGAGTGGGGGCGCTGATGTCCTAGGTTGGCTTTATGACTCGCGTCACAACATTCACACAGCCCCGCAAGGCGGTCGTGGTCAACGGGCAGGCCAGTTGCGGTCGGGGGGCCGACATCATCAGGAGCGAAAGCCAATGAATCTCGGCGACATCACCAACATGGTCGAAAAGCCGCTCGCGAATCTGGTGGAGAAGCCGATCGCGGCGGTGTCCCACATCGTCAACACCCCCAACTCCGCGGGCCGCTACCGGCCGTTCTATCTGAGGAATCTGCTCGACGCGGTGCAGGGACGCACGCTCGACGAGGCGGTCAGTGGCAAGACCGTCCTGATCACCGGGGGATCGTCGGGCATCGGGGAGGCCGCCGCGAAGCGGATTGCGGAAGCGGGCGGTGAGGTGGTGCTCGTCGCGCGCACCCGGGAGAACCTGGAGAAGGTCGCCGCTGAAATCGAAGGCAACGGCGGCAGCGCCCACGTCTACCCGTGCGACCTGACCGACATGGACGCGATCGCCGCGATGGCCGACCAGGTGCTCAGCGACCTGGGCAGCGTCGACATCCTGATCAACAACGCGGGGCGGTCCATCCGGCGCTCGCTGGAGCTGTCCTACGACCGGATCCACGACTATCAGCGGACCATGCAGCTGAACTATCTGGGCGCGGTCCAGCTCATCCTCAAGTTCATCCCGGGGATGCGGGAGCGCGGCTTCGGGCACATCATCAACGTCTCCTCGGTCGGGGTGCAGACCCGCGCGCCGCGCTTCGGCGCCTACATCGCCAGCAAGGCCGCGCTGGACAGCCTGTGCGACTCCCTGCAGGCCGAGACCGTCAACGACGGCGTGAAGTTCACCACCGTGCACATGGCCCTGGTGCGCACCCCGATGATCAGCCCGACCACCCTGTACGACAAGTTCCCGGCGCTGACGCCGGATCAGGCGGCCGGGGTGATCGCGGACGCGATTGTGCACCGGCCGCGCCGGGCCAGCTCGCCGTTCGGTCAATTCGCCGCCGTCGCCGACGCGGTGAACCCGGCGGTGATGGACCGGGTGCGCAACCGCGCGTTCGCCATGTTCGGCGACTCCCATGCCGCCAAGGGGGACGAATCATCAAGCGACTCACCGCAATTCGACAAACGCAGCGAGACGTTTGTGCGGGCGACTCGCGGGATACATTGGTGACATCATGAGCCTTCCGAAACCCGACATTCAGACCACCGTCGTCATCACCGGCGCCTCGTCCGGCATCGGCGCCGAACTGGCTCGCGGGCTGGCCCGCCGGGGCTTCCCGCTGCTGCTGGTGGCGCGGCGCCGCGAGCGTCTCGACGAACTCGCCAACGAGGTGGGCCAGGAATACTCGGTGGCGGTCGAGGTGCTGCCGCTGGACCTCGGCGATCCCAAGGGCCGCGCCAAGCTGGCCGATCGGCTGCGCGCCGAGCCCATCGCCGGGCTGTGCAACAGCGCCGGGTTCGGCACCAGCGGGGTCTTCCACGAGCTGCCGCTCGAGCGGGAAAGCGAGGAGGTGACCCTCAACTCGCTGGCGCTGATGGAGCTCACCCACGCGGCCCTGCCCGGCATGGTCGAGCGCGGGGCCGGGGCGGTGATGAACATCGCGTCGATCGCCGGCTTCCAGCCGGTGCCCTACATGGCGGTCTATTCGGCGACCAAGGCGTTCGTGCAGACGTTCTCCGAGGCGGTGCACGAGGAGTTGCACGGGACCGGGGTGTCGGTCACGTGCCTGTGCCCCGGGCCGGTGCCGACCGAATGGGCGGAGATCGCCAACGCCGAGCGGTTCAGCATCCCCATCGCGCAGGTCTCGCCCCGCGACGTCGCCGAGGCGGCGATCGGCGGGATGCTGTCCGGCCGGCGCACCGTGGTGCCCGGCGTCGTGCCCAAGGTCGTCAGCACCGGCGGCCGGTTCGCCCCGCGCAGCCTGCTGCTGCCCGGGATCCGGATCGGCAACCGCTTCCGCGGCGGACCAAACCGCTGAGCCTCGCCGAGCTGGGGCACCCCCGTGCTGGCGAGCTGGGGGCACCTCCCGCTTGCGGGGGACACGCCAGCGTGGCATTGAGCACCGAGTGTCACGCCAGCGTGGCGTTCACCGGGGAGCAAGGAGGAATCGCGTGGCCGCCGTTGACCTGACCGCCGACATGCCGATGAGCCCGCAGGAAATGTGGGATCACGTCTCCGACCTGTCGGACCTGGGCGACTGGCTGGTGATGCACGAAGGGTGGCGCAGTGATCTGCCCGAGGAACTCGGAGAGGGTGTCCAGGTGGTGGGCGTGGCCCGGGCCAAGGGTTTCCGCAACCGGGTGACATGGACGGTGACGACGTGGGACCCGCCCCATGAGGTGGCGCTCTCGGGTTCGGGCAAGGGTGGCGCCAAGTACGCCGTGACGCTCACCGTGCGGGCCGCCGACGAGGGATCGACGCTGGGCCTGCGCCTCGAGTTGGGCGGGCGGGCGTTGTTCGGCCCGGTCGGTTCGGCGGCCGCGCGGGCGGTCAAGGGCGACGTGCAGAAGTCTTTGAAGAACTTCGTCGAGCTGTACGGCTAGAGCGCCGGGTGTCTGCACGCGGCGGGTCGCCGCGAATCAATAGCAGACACACTTCGCGACACGCCCGAAACCCGTCGGTGCTCAGTCATAGACTGGCGTCCCTATGACAGGTTCGATTCCTCCTCACGCAAGCGTTCGTCGCGAGTCGTCGTTCGTGCACCTGCATAACCACACCGAGTACTCGATGCTGGACGGGGCCGCGAAGATCACGCCTATGCTGGCCGAGGTGGAGCGGCTGGGAATGCCCGCGGTCGGGATGACCGACCACGGAAACATGTTCGGCGCCAGCGAGTTCTACAACGCCGCGGCCAAGGCGGGGATCAAGCCGATCATCGGGGTCGAGGCCTACATCGCGCCTGGCTCGCGTTTCGACACCCGCCGGATCACGTGGGGTGACCCCGGACAGAAGTCCGACGACGTGTCGGGCAGCGGGTCCTACACGCACCTGACGATGGTGGCCGAGAACGCCACCGGCCTGCGCAACCTGTTCAAGCTGTCCTCGCTGGCCTCCTTCGAGGGCCAGCTCGGCAAGTGGTCGCGGATGGACGCCGAGCTCATCGCCGAACACGCCGAGGGAATCATCGCCACCACCGGGTGCCCGTCGGGCGAGGTGCAGACCCGCCTTCGGCTCGGGCATGACCGCGAGGCGCTGGAGTCGGCCGCCAAGTGGCGGGAGATCTTTGGCGCCGACAACTATTTCCTCGAGCTGATGGACCACGGCCTGTCCATCGAGCAGCGGGTCCGCGACGGCCTGCTCGAGATCGGCCGCAAGCTCGGCATCCCGCCGTTGGCCACCAACGACTGCCACTACGTCACCCGCGACCACTCGCACAACCACGAGGCGCTGCTGTGCGTGCAGACCGGCAAGACGCTGTCGGACCCCAACCGGTTCAAGTTCGACGGCGACGGCTACTACCTGAAGTCGGCCACCGAGATGCGCCAGATATGGGACGCGACGGTGCCGGGCGCGTGCGATTCGACGCTGCTGATCGCCGAGCGCGTGCAGCCCTACGACGACGTGTGGGCGCCGCGCGACCGGATGCCCATCTTCCCGGTGCCCGAGGGACACGACCAGGCGTCCTGGCTGCACCACGAGGTGATGGCCGGGCTGCGGCGGCGTTTCCCGTCCGGTGTCGGCCAGGACTACATCGACCGGGCCGAATACGAGATCAAGGTCATCTGCGACAAGGGCTTTCCGTCGTACTTCCTCATCGTCGCCGACCTGATCAACTACGCCCGCTCGGTCGACATCCGGGTGGGGCCGGGCCGCGGTTCGGCGGCCGGTTCGCTGGTGGCCTACGCGCTGGGCATCACCAACATCGACCCGATCCCGCACGGCCTGCTGTTCGAGCGGTTCCTCAACCCCGAGCGGCCGTCGGCGCCCGACATCGACATCGACTTCGACGACCGCCGGCGCGGTGAGATGGTGCGCTACGCCGCCGACAAGTGGGGCCAGGACCGGGTGGCCCAGGTCATCACCTTCGGCACCATCAAGACCAAAGCGGCGCTGAAGGATTCGGCTCGAATCCACTACGGCCAACCCGGCTTCGCCATCGCCGACCGGATCACCAAGGCGTTGCCGCCGCCGATCATGGCCAAGGACATCCCGCTGTCGGGCATCACCGATCCGAACCACGAGCGGTACAAGGAGGCCGCCGAGGTGCGCGGCCTGATCGAAACCGATCCCGACGTGCGCACCATCTACCAGACCGCGCGCGGCCTGGAGGGGCTGATCCGCAACGCCGGCGTGCACGCGTGCGCGGTGATCATGAGCAGCGAGCCGCTCACCGAGGCCATTCCGTTGTGGAAGCGGCCGCAGGACGGCGCCATCATCACCGGCTGGGACTACCCGTCGTGCGAGGCCATCGGCCTGCTGAAGATGGACTTCCTGGGCCTGCGCAACCTGACGATCATCGGCGACGCGCTGGAGAACATCAAGGCCAACAGGGGAATCGACCTCGACCTGGAATCGGTGCCGCTCGACGACAAGCCGACCTACGAGCTGCTGGGCCGCGGCGACACCCTGGGGGTGTTCCAGCTCGATGGCGGCCCGATGCGCGACCTGCTGCGGCGCATGCAACCCACCGAGTTCAACGACATCGTCGCGGTGCTGGCGCTGTACCGCCCGGGCCCGATGGGCATGAACGCCCACAACGACTACGCCGACCGCAAGAACAACCGCCAGGCGATCAAACCGATCCACCCGGAGCTCGAGGAGCCGCTGCGCGAGATCCTCTCGGAGACATACGGTCTGATCGTCTACCAAGAGCAGATCATGTTCATCGCCCAGAAGGTCGCCTCCTACACGATGGGCAAGGCCGACGCGCTGCGCAAAGCAATGGGCAAGAAGAAGCTCGAGGTGCTCGAGGCCGAGTACAAGGGTTTCTACGATGGCATGACCGCCAACGGGTTCTCCGAAAAAGCGGTGAAGGCGTTGTGGGACACCATCCTTCCCTTCGCCGGCTACGCGTTCAACAAGTCGCACGCGGCCGGCTACGGCCTGGTGTCCTACTGGACGGCCTACCTGAAGGCCAACTACCCGGCCGAATACATGGCCGGGCTGTTGACCTCGGTGGGCGACGACAAGGACAAGGCCGCGGTGTACCTGGCCGACTGCCGCAAGCTGGGCATCACCGTGCTGCCGCCGGACGTCAACGAGTCCCTGGTGAACTTCGCGTCGGTCGGCCAGGACATCAGGTTCGGGCTGGGTGCGGTGCGCAACGTCGGCGCGAACGTGGTCGGTTCGCTGATCAAGACCCGCAACGAGAAGGGGAAGTTCACCGACTTCTCGGACTACCTGAACAAGATCGATGTCTCGGCCTGCAACAAGAAGGTGACGGAGTCGTTGATCAAGGCCGGCGCGTTCGACTCGCTGAGCCATGCCCGCAAGGGCCTCTTCCTGGTGCACACCGATGCCGTCGATTCGGTGCTGGGCACCAAAAAGGCCGAGGCGATGGGGCAATTCGACCTGTTCGGCGGCGATGACGGGTGCACCGAGTCGGTGTTCACCATCAAGGTGCCCGAGGACGAATGGGAAGACAAACACAAGCTGGCGCTGGAGCGCGAGATGCTGGGCCTGTACGTGTCGGGTCATCCCCTCAATGGCGTGGCGCACCTGCTGGCCGCCCAGGTGGACACCCAGATCCCGGCCATCCTGGACGGCGACGTCCCCAACGAGACGCAGGTGCGCGTGGGCGGCATCCTGGCGTCGGTCAACCGGCGGGTCAACAAGAACGGAATGCCCTGGGCGTCGGCGCAATTGGAAGACCTCACCGGTGGCATCGAGGTGATGTTCTTCCCGCACGCATATTCCGCCTATGGCGCCGACATCGCCGACGACGCGGTGGTGCTGATCAACGCCAAGGTGGCCATCCGCGACGACCGCATCAGCCTGATCGCCAACGAGCTTGTGGTGCCGGACTTCTCCAATGCCCAGCCGAACCGGCCGATCGCGGTCAGCCTGCCGACCCGGCAGTGCACCATCGACAAGGTCAGCGCCCTCAAGCAGGTGCTGGCGCGCCACCCCGGGACCGCCCAGGTGCACCTGCGGCTCATCAGCGGGGACCGGATCACCACCCTGGAGCTGGACCCGTCGCTGCGGGTGACGCCCTCGCCGGCGCTGATGGGAGACCTCAAGGAACTGCTCGGCCCGGGATGCCTGGGCGGCTAGCCTGGCGCCGCCGAGTGCGAATGTGGTTTCACACTCGCGGCCGAACGTGAAAGTAACCGCACACTCGCGGGCTCGCCGTCCCTTTCGTCAGGCGTCGCCGGCCTGCAGCCGCGCACGGACCGCTTCCATGCGTTGAGCCAGCGCCGCCTCGTCGATGACATTGCGGGCAACCAGGGAGTGCGCCAGCGCGACCAGCTGGCTCTCCGGATACGGCAGGGCCACGTACACCTCCTCGCCGAGGCGATCCTCGTCGGTCCGGCGCATCAAGAGCTCCAGCGCCGTGCCCTGCCGGTCGAGCGCCTCGCACATCCCGTCGAGGCTGGACTTCCAGGGCGGCACCGGGTTGCTCACGCCATATTTCTCCGCCATCCGTGCCCACACCTGATCGCGTTCGGCGACCTGCTCCAGCGTCGGCACCCGGACGGCGGTGACGTCGATCTCCGCAGACATCGGCGGGCCCTCAGTAGTTCTCGGCGGGGCGGACGGCCGGATGCACGGGGCGGTCGATATTCGAGGTCACGCCGGGCCTGGGCAGGGCGACGCCGATCATGCAGTCGCGCGTCACGATTTCGGCGAGTTGCTCCTCGCTCCACCCATCGGTGCCTGCCGGCCGGAGCGGCAGGACGAGGAACCGGTGTTTGGAGTTCGAGTCTTCGACCCGGATCTCGACGTCCTCCGGCAGGTACAGGCCGAACTCGGCCAGGACTTGGCGGGGCCATCGCACGATGCGGCGCCGGTAGTTAGGCGTCCGGTACCACTCGGGTGAGTTCCCCAGCAGCGGGCGTGGGTAGCAGGAGCACAGCGTGCACACGATCACGTGGTGCAGCGTCTCGGTGTCCTCGAGTATGTGCAGTGCGGTGAAGTCGCTGGGTGTGCCGAAGCCGGTCGGATGGAGCCAGTCGATGCCGACCTCGCGGCTGGCGGCGACGCCGTCTTGCAGGGCCAGCCGTTTGAAGTCGGGGTCCACCCACGCCTTCGCGACGAGCCGGGCGCCCGGCGCAGGGCCCATCTGCTCGACGAACTCGGTGTAGCGCCGATGATCCTCGGCGGTGAACAAGCCCTTCTCGATTGCCAGCTCGCGCAGGGCGATTTCCAGCACTTCGAAGTCGGTGACCTCTTCGACCATCGGTGCCGCGTGGCGCTCGGGTTCGTGGGCCGCGTCGGTGTGCTCTGTCATCTCGCCATCCTGGTTGGTGAATCGGCTAAGAAGCCGGCTGCAGCCACCGCTCGGATATCTCCGCTTGCAGCGTGTCGTTCGGCGGGCCCGCATAGGGGTCCCAGAGGTCGGCCATCTTGAAGCGAACGATGTAGAACCACTCCGGCCGCTGATCTTCGCGGTCGAACGCCTCGTCCTCGGGGGCCGGGCTCTCGTACGACACCCGGACGACCGTGCCCGGCTTGCCCCGCAGGTATTCCTGGGTGCGGGTGTAGAAGATGGTGGGCAGATCCCGCACCACCACCGGGTCGCCGACCGCGAACCGTGCGTCACCGGCGAGGCCGTCGAAGCACTGCGGATCGCCCTTGCCGACGGCCTCGACGTGATGGCGGTTCCTGGGCACCGCGGCCGCGTCGCCGACAGTGTGAGGCGCCGGCTCCAGCGGCGTCGCACCGGCCGCCGCGCGCCCACGTACTTCGGCCGCTCGTTCGATCAACTCACCGAGGGTGATGTGGCGTTTGTCGATGAGGCACCGGGCAATCGCCAAAACCCAACGGCCGTAGTAGGGGAAACCCTGATAAAGCATCCTCCCGACATCGACGTTGCCGAGCCGTCTGCGCTCCTCCGATGTCCAGATGCCCCGCCAGCCGAGCACCTCACACGTGACAAACGTGTTGAGCTCCCACTGCTCTTCCTCCTTCTCCTCGAAGACCGCCGGAGCGTCCGGCTCGCCGCCGACGTCGTGGGGCGTCTTCATGAAGGCGCGGAAGCGATCGTGAGTTATCTCGTCCGGGTAGGCCCAGTCCTGCAACCGGTGAAGGGCGACGCGCAGTTGGCTGACCAAGTCGCCCATAACAGAATTCGCCACGATCGCTACCTCAAAGTAGAAGCGAGAGTGCATAACCCGAAGACCACCGTAACATCGCGGGGGTCATCCGAGTG
>NZ_LZJA01000309.1:0-504 GCF_001666785.1 Mycobacterium sp. E3305
CAGGGCGGTGAAGATGGCCTCGCCGGTGGCCGTGCTGTCGGCGAAGTCGAGCTTCTTGAGCGCGTCGATCGTCGCCTGGTGCTGCGGGGTGGGCGACACCAGCAGGTATGGCGTGCCGGCGAAGCCGACCAGGCCCAGGTTGATGCCCGGCGTGAGCTGACTGGCGAACTGCTTGCCGGCCACCTTGGCGGCGGTCAGCCGGTCGGGGGGGACGTCGGTGGAGGCCATGGACTCCGAGACATCGATCACCAGCATCACGACCGCCCGGTTGAGCGGGATCCGGACGTCGGACGTCGGCCCGGCCATCGCGGTGGTCAGCAGCACCAGCGACGTGGCCAACAGGATCGTCGGCACGTGCCGCCAGCGGCTGGGGCGCGCCGGCGCGACCCGCTCCAGCACCTCCATGTTGGCGAACCGCAGGACGCGGCGGCGGCGGGCGAACTGCAGCACGACGTAGATGCCCAGGACCAGCAGAACGGCCAGCAGGAACAGGAAGAACCACGC
>NZ_LZJA01000310.1:0-1628 GCF_001666785.1 Mycobacterium sp. E3305
TCCAGCCGCAGGGCCTTGTTGCAGGTGTACCCCTGCGACGCCGGGTGCGCCTTGTCGCCCCGGATGCGGGCCAGCCGGCGATCCTCGACTTGGACGACGATGCCGCAGTTGCATTCGCAGAGGATGCAGGCGGTGGACTTCCATTCTCCGGTCATCGCGGGACGTCCTTTCTGGTCGCCTCGGCCAGCAGCAGGTCGCGTAGCTGGCGGTGCACGACGTCAAGGGGAGCCGGGTCGCGGCGCACCCGGGCCAGCACGATCGCGCCCTCGAGCGCGGTGGTGGCCAGCATCGCCAGGTCCGCGGCACGCGGGCGCGGTATCCCGTCGGCGATGAAGCGCTGCGCGATCAGGTCGGTCCAGCGGTCGAACACCGACGCCGCACGCTCGACGACCGGCGCCATGCGTTCGCCGTCTTCCTCACCGGCTTCCACCGAGACCGCGACCACGGGGCAGCCCGCGCGGAAGTCGCTGTCGAGCAGCTGGCGGCGGTACTTGTCGATCAGGGTGTCCAGCAGCTGAGCTCCGCTGTCGGTTTCGGCGATGACCCCGGCGACGTGTTCGCCGGCGTAGTCGACCGCCTCGCAGAGCAGTTGCGTGCGGCCGCCGGGGAAGTAGTGGTACGCCGAGCCTCGCGGCGCGCCGCTGTGCTCGAGCACATCGGAGATCGCGGTGGCGTGGGCGCCCCGCTCCCTGATCAGCAGCGCGGCGGAGATCACCATCCGCTCGCGTGGACTGCGCATCGGCGCTCCTCGGGTCGGCAGTATGTATGATGCTATACATAATCGCGCGCCCCGCGAAAGCCCCCACTTACACTCGCGAGCAGACACAAAATCGCCCAATTCCTCTTCGGGATGGGCGATTTTGCTGGGGGTACCTCCCGCTTGCGGGGGCTGCCGGGCTGGGAGGTTAGTTCATCCAGTCGGCGGAGCCGTCGTTCTTCTTGTAATTGCCGCCGCTGGAGTTCTTCACGACGATCGGGTCACCCGGGCCGAAGTTGTCGAAGAACCACTTGGCATTGGTGGGGCTGATGTTGATGCAGCCGTGGCTGACGTCGCGCTTGCCCTGGTCGTCGACCGACCATGGCGCGCTGTGCACGTAGTCGCCGACGTTGTCGAAGCGGACCGCGTCCTCGACCGTCACCTTGTAGCCGTAGGTCGAGTTGACCGGGACCCCGTAGGTGGAGGAGTCCATCACCACCGAGGCCTTCTTGTCCTGCACGTAGTAGGTGCCATTGGGCGTCTGGTGATTGCCGGACGTCATGCCCATCGACATCGGGAAGGTCTTCTCCACCGTGCCGTTGCGGGTGATGGTCAGCTGGTGGGTGGAGTCGTCGGCCGTGGCGATCAGCGTGTCCCCGGTCTGGAAGTTGGTCACGGTGCCGCCGGCGTCGACGGTCACCGCGGTGTGCGCGGGCCAGAAGTTGATCGGGCGCCACCGCAACTGGGTCGGGGTCATCCAGTAGAACTTGCCCGGCACCGGCGGCACCGACGAGACATGCACGGCGTTGATCGCGGCACCGGCGTCCTCCACCGTTCCCGGGAAGTTGATGATGATCGGCTGGGCCGCATCCGGGGCGACAAGGCGCACCCGGCGTCGCAGGGGTACACCTGCAACAAGGTCGCGCGGGTG
>NZ_LZJA01000311.1:0-35934 GCF_001666785.1 Mycobacterium sp. E3305
GACCGCGGCGGGGCTGGCCCCGTTGCCCGTCCAACGCCCCATTCCCGTGTGGATCGGCGCGGCCTCCGATCGCGGGCTGCAACGCGCGGGCCGGCTCGCGGACGGCTGGTTCCCGATGACCGCCCCCGGCCCCGGTTTGGACCACGCCCGCGAGCAGGTGCGGCGCGCCGCCGCGGCCGCCGGCCGCGACGCGGACCGGCTTGGCATGGAGGGCCGGGTCAGCTGGACCGGCGACCGCGTCCGGACCGCCCGCGAGATAGCGGCCTGGCGAGATGCCGGCGCCACCCACCTATCGGTCAACACGATGAACGCGGGGCTGTCCACCGTCGACGACCACCTCGCCGTGTTGGGGCAGATCGCCGCCAACCTGAATCGATGAGCCTGGCCGGGCGGACTAGCCGGCCTCCGCTTCGACCAGGCTGAGATGGGCCGCTCGGCGCTCGGACTTCGACGACTTACCCTCGCGCCCATACGGTTCCAGCTTCCGGTTGTGCACGTTTACGTCTCCGCCCGTCGCGCAGTGCCGGCGCTGCCAGTCGCTGATCGCTTGGTGCGCAGCGTGATCGAGGTAATTGGCCAGCAGGTGGACGGTGACCGTGGTGCGCTCGGGGATAGTGGCGAGCACCCCGGTGAGGCGGGGCAGCGCCAGGAAGGTGCATGCCCCCTCGATGATTAGATGCCATTCATCGCCCACGGGCCTCGCTTCCACCCTGGCCCGAACTACCCGCCACCCGGTCACGGCGACCGCCACCGCGAGCCCGATCAGCACGCCGTGTAGCAGATTGAGAAAAACGACGGAGACTATGGTCACCAGATAGACGGCCAGATCGCCGTTGCGCAGCGCGGTTTCGATGTGCGCGGGCTTCAGCAGCTCGATCCCGATGACGATGAGCAGGCCGGCGAGCGCCGCGGTCGGGATCTGTTCGACCAATCCCGCGAAGGGCACGGCGAACACCATGATCCAGAGCCCGTGCATGATCGTCGATGCCCGGGTCTTGGCCCCTGCGTTGACATTGGCCGCGCTGCGCACGATGACCCCGGCGATGGGAAGCCCGCCGATCGCGCCCGACGCCATGTTCGCCGCGCCCTGTCCGATCAACTCACGGTTGAAGTCGGTCCGCGCCCCGGTGTGCATCCGGTCGATCGCGACCGCCGTCAGCAGGCTTTGCACGCTGGTGATCAGCGTGACCGTGATAACCGCAATCACGACCGCCCCCCAGTTACCCTGCGGGAGCTGGGGCAGCTGCAGCGCCTCCAGCACCGAGCCTTCCAATCGGATACGGGACACGTTGAACGGCAACACGACCGAGATGACCGTGACGCCCACGATGGCTACCAACGGACCGGGAATCTTGGCCACCCGAGCCGGCGCCCAGCGCCAAGCGATCAGGATGGCGATGACAAGCAGGCCCAGCACGAGCCCGGGCCGGTGCGCGCCCACGACCTGCGCGGGCAGCCCGACGACGTTCGTCCAGGCCGAGCTCTGCGATTCACCGCCCAGCAGTACGTGCACCTGCTGCAAGGCGATCGTGATGCCGATGCCGGCCAGCATGGCGTGCACAACGACCGGCGAGATCGCCAGGGCGGCGCGTGCAATCCGGCTGATACCCAACACAACTTGCAGGGCGCCGGCAATTACTGTGATCAAACATGTCACGGCCCAGCCAAATTGGGATACCAGGTCAGCAACAATGACCGTCAGCCCGGCCGCTGGGCCACTCACCTGCAACGGTGACCCACCGAGACACCCCGCGACGATCCCCCCGACGATCGCCGCAATCAGGCCGGAGAGCACCGGGGCGTCGGAGGCGAGCGCAATACCCAACGACAGCGGAAGCGCCACCAGGAACACCACCAATGACGCCGGAAGGTCGTACTGCATGGCCGCGCGAAACCGGCTGCCGCGGGCGTCCGTCTCGGTATCGTGTTCCCCCAGCTGCTCGACGCGTTGCATGGGCCCTCCCTGGGTTACGCATGAGGGCACGTTCGGGACCTGCCCGTAACGCGCCGAATTGTGCAATGTAAAACCCTGCAGCACCGACGATTACATTCGCCGGGAACATCATTGTTCTGGTTAGCCTGCTATGGCTTACTCGTACCGAAGGTATGGGGCGGCCAGGCCGGTCGCAACACGACGGGCCGGGCGCATATCGAATGCAAATCTTTTGCGGCGCAAATTCGCCGGGCCAAGAGAATGGCAGGCGACGCGCGCCGTTGGCGAAAGTGACTGGGCGGCGGACCGTTTACTCCAAGGCGAAGACCGGTATCTGCCTCGTTGTCTTCGTCTGATATTCGGCGTACGGCGGATACGCTTCGACCGCGCGCTGCCACCAGTCTTCGCGCTCGGCCCCCTCGAGCTCGCGCGCCCTCAGCGTCACGACCCTCTCGCCATCCTGCAACGTCACCTCGGGGTTGGCCTGCAGGTTGAAGTACCACGACGGATGCTCGGGTGCGCCGCCCTTCGACGCGACAATGGCGTAACGGCCGTCGTTTTCGACGCGCATCAGCGGCACATACCGCTTCTTCCCGGATTTCGCCCCGGTCACGGTCAGCAGGACGACGGGCCGATCGAAAATCTCGACCCCGTCGGTGGTGCCTTGCTTGAGGATCTGCTCGGTCTGCTCGCGCACCCAGTCCCGCGGGCTCAGTTCGATGTCGTCGGCCATACCCGATCTCAACATGTCCGTGCGCGATAGTCATCTTCGCCCCCGGGCGCACAGGGGCCGAACCGCTTAAATGATCTAACTACCGACGGCGGGAGCTGGGATCCGGCTTCCGGCCGACGGCGCCACCGCAGCCGCGGTCGCCGCACAGCGGGCGATCGCGCCCAAGGGGCCCGAAGTACCCAACGGCGAACTGGCTTCGTTCGGCAAACACTCCGGCTACCGCACGGCCATCCTCGGGGTGAGCGCGTGCGCCGGGTATCAATTTCGTTGACATATATCAGCCCACTTGATATAACTGTGACATGACTCAGCCGACTCAGGAAATGTTTGAATCCGCCTACAAGGGCGAGGCCCCGGAGATGGGCGAGGGTAATCGGCCGCCGTGGAGCATCGGCGAGCCACAGCCGGAGATCGCGGCTCTCATCGAAGCCGGGAAGTTCCACGGTGACGTACTCGATGCCGGTTGCGGCGAGGCGGCGGTGTCGCTGTTCCTTGCCGAGCGTGGCTTCACCACGGTGGGCCTCGACCAGTCGCCGACCGCCATCAAGCTGGCGCGCGAGAAGGCCGCCCGGCGCGGCCTTGCCAATGCGACCTTCGACGTCGCCGACATCAGCTCCTTCGACGGCTACGACGGCCGTTTCGGGACCATCGTCGACTCCACGCTGTTCCACTCCATGCCCGTCGAATTGCGCGAGGGTTACCAGCAGTCGATCGTGCGGGCCGCCGCCCCCGGCGCCTCGTATTTCGTGCTGGTGTTCGACCGGGCGGGCATGCCGGCCGGCGGCCCGGTCAATGCGGTCACCGAGGACGAGTTGCGGGACGTGGTGTCCAAGTACTGGGTGATCGACGAGATCCGGCCGGCGCGCATTCACGCCAACGTGCCCGACAGCGTCGCGGAAGGCTTTCAGGCCTTCGGGGGTGCCGACATTCGTGACGAGGGCAACGGCCGCAAGTCGATCGGAGCCTGGCTGCTGTCCGCACATCTGGGCTAGCCTGCGCGGACGACCGGCCAGGTTTCGATGCCTGGCATTCGGGAGATCCTGACTGGAGCATCGCAGACGGTCAGAGGAGATCCACGTGGACCAGCAGGTAAATTTCGACCCGCCACCCGCGCCCGAGGACGCCCGGCAGGCGACCGAGGAACAGCGCAAGTTGCAGGAGCAGCTGGAGCATCAGAACGAGGACCCGGACGCGCCGGGGCGGCACCAGTCCCGGCGCGACCTTCCCGACGAGAGCACGCGCTAGGCGTGGCCGCGATGAACGCGGTTGTGCGCCAATACGACTAGTTTTAAGGCGCGTGATCTTCGCGGAGCTTGCGGCGATCGTGTGCGAGCGCCACCCCCGCCAGCCCCACCAGCGTGAGGCCGCCGAGCGCCGCCGCCGGAATCGCCCAGACGCGCCTGATCATCAGCGCGCTGTCACATTGGCCGACGTAGTTAGCCGACCCGCTTTCGTCCCTGTCAGCGCTCGCGGCCTGGGCCAAATCCGTGGTGAATCCGCTGCCGCATTTGACTTGCCAACCGAATTGATCGTATTCGTCGATGAATACCGGGAACCGCAGCGCGAGAAGCCCGAGCGTCAAAGCCACGACGGCCGCGGCGAAGGCCAGGGGTCCGCGTTTGATCATCCCGTGCCCTAGGTCATGCACACGTTGGCGAAGATCAGCACCGGCCAGGACACGATCGAGCCGAGAAACGAGACCACCAGATCGATACCGTGCATGTCGCGCAGGTGGCTCGTGTGGGTCGATGACCAGATCACCCCGACGATGAGGTACGGCGTGCCCAGCAGCACGGCCAGACCCAGCAGCTCGGCGATCGTCAACTGGTAGTCCAGCAGCTGACGGACCCTGTGAAGCATCGGGCATGCCTTTCGCGGAGACTAGGTACCATACCGACTTTCCCCGTATGTTAATGGCAATTCGGACCGTTGGATAGGCGTTGTTGAGATTGCGTGCGGCCCGGTGGGGACGAGTTTATTGCGCTGAGGGCGTTTTGAAGCCGATTAACGCGCACCGTCGCTCGCCGGCGCGTCAACAAGTACAGCGTGATTCGCGCGCGGGCTTGCGTCCCGAATCAACGGCGGGGCGCGCCGCCCTGGGCTGCCCCACCGGAAGGTGTGGCGGATTCGCCGAGCAGCGTGGTCGCCATCAGTCGGCGCAGCGTCATGCGGGCGGACTCGCCGGGGCCGGGGATGACGAGCTGGCCGATGTCGACGGCCAGGGCGAAGGCGGCGTGTACGGCGTATCGCGCCCGGCCGAGCGTCAGCCCGGGCCGGGCCGCCACCGCCAGCCGCGCCCAGGATTCGACGGTGGAGCGGTGAATGTTGTAGAGGAGCACCGCTTCGTTGTCCGGCACGTTGTGGCGCTCCGTGTAGTAGACGCGGGCCAATTCGGGGTTGGCGAACAGCCGCTCGATGAAGGCGTCGATCAGCCGCTGCAGCGACTGCTCCGGATCACGGCCCGCGGCCAGGATCGTGGACAGGTCGCCGGAGAGCTGGTCGGCGCCGCGGCGATAGGAGACCGCCAGTATCGCGGCCTTGCTGGGGAAGTATTGGTAGATGCTGGCCACCGGTATGCCCACCGCCGCGGCGATCTCCTCCATGCCGGTTTCCCGATAGCCACGGTCATTGAACAATCGAATCGATTCGTGCAACAGCAGTTCATAGCTGCCGACGGCCCTCGTCATCGTCACCGCTTGCGCCGGCTCCGACTCGCTCGGCCGCTGCACCGGCACGTCCACCTTTGATATCGCGGCCACGACGTCGGCCAGCGTCGCCCGGATCTCGTCGTTGCTGAGCCGGGAACGGTGATCGGTGATGCTGCCGATGACGCTCAAAATTGCCGCCGAGAGCACCCAACGCTGCCGCGACTGCAGTTTGGGCCGAAGTCTGATCAACGGCCGCTGCAGGCGCCGGTTGACCAGCCTGACCTGCTCGGTGAGCACCTCCTCGTCCTCCCCGTGCAGATAGCGGCCCTCCCATCGATAGAGTCCCCCCGCGGTGCGGTTGACGATGGTGGTGTCGATCAGGGCAGCAGTTAGTGCGCGCAGCGTTTCCCGGGGATCGGCGTCGGCGGGCAGCTGATCGGCGAACTCGGTGGCGTCCACGAGCAGCTGACCGAGCGCCAGGACCGCGGAGCGAAACAGGTCGTATTTGCCCTGCGAATGGCGATACAGCGCCGCCGCCGAGATTCCGACCCGCGCGGCGATGTTTTCCATGCTCACCGCGTGGTATCCGAGCTCGCTGAACGCATCGCCGGCCGCCCTCGCGATCTGCGCTTTGCGGTCTCTCGGGCGCCGCTTCACTGGGTTTGCGGACGAGCGGCCGGCCGGCGTCATAGACATCACCGTAGCCGCAGCGGAGTCGTTGGGAAGAGCGCGTCCGACGGGTTTTTCGGGGCGGCGCCGCACCCGGATCCGAACCCGATCGAGCGCTACCCCCGCGCACTCGATGGCGACCCGCACGACACCTGGATGCGCTGGTCAACCGCGGCCGCCGAGATCTGTTCAGGCCCACGTCCCGCGGCCCCACGGCGCGCGCGTGCCCCCCGGCCGTTGAGCCAGCAGGCCAGTCCGCCCAGAACCAGGCCGATCCCGACGCCGACGTCGGGACGCTGGCCCAGCATGAGCCAGGAGAGTAGCCCGGCGAGTGCGGGGATTACGGCGAACAGCATCGCCACCGCCGCCGCGCCGTGGGCGTTGATGGCGCGGACATAAAGGCTCACCGCCAGGGTCGCGTTTAACAGCACCATGCCGGCAATCGCGATCGCCGCCTGCCGGACGTCATGCACGGTGAACGGCGTCAGCAACGCAAGCGCCGCCGCGGGAACCAGCGCGACCGCATTCTGCATCGCGCTCATCGTGCGGAAGTCGACGCCGGTGCAAAACCGCTGTTGGTAGACGCCGCCGGCCGAAAGCCCAAGCAGCGCAACGCCAAGCAACACGATCACGGGGTCCAGGCCGTGGGTGCTGGTCAGCCTTCTGGCACACGCCGCGAGCACAGCGACGACGCCGAGCGCGAGCGCGGCCACCCGTTGCCGCCCGAGCGGCTCGCTCAGGAACACCGCGGCCAGGATGGCCGTGGCGACGGGGTTCATCGCGATCACCACCGCACACAGCACCGCCGGTGACCCGAGCCGAAAGGCCTCGTAGCAGCAGCAGAATTGCACGGCCTGGATCAGCAGACCTGCCACCACGACGTGGCCGAACTGTGCCCCCCGCGGCCAGGGCGCCTTGGCGAAGGCCGCCCATACGGTCAAAATGATTGCGGCCAAAGCAAATCGCAGCACCAGGGCATCCATCGGCGCCATGGCGGTCACCGCCAGCACCCCGATCGGGTAACCGAGTGCGTAGAGGAACGTCACCGCCGACGCGGTGGTCAGCGGCATGCGCGTCAAGTCCATGCGACCCATGCTTGCTCAGACCGCCGCCCACCGTCCAACGAATAATGCTGATCGCGATTGATCGCGTTGCCTTATCGATTTCCGATCCGGCTGCGCGAAACCGGCGCTTCCGGCGCAACGATTGATTAGATTCACTGATCAGACTATCGTGCGGTTATGGCCCAGGTGCTGGACATCGCGCCGTTGCGCAGCCTGGTCGCGGTCGCCGACTGTGGCGGGTTTCACCGCGCCGCCGCCGCGCTGCACCTGAGCCAGTCCGCGGTCAGCCAGCATCTGCGCCGAGTCGAAGCCGTCGTCGGTGAGCCGCTAATCCAACGCTCCGGCCGCGGCATCGTGTTCACCGAAATCGGACTGAAGGCCCTGCGGCACGCCAGGACGATCTTGTCCGCGCACGACAGGGCGCTCGACGACCTGGGCGCCACGGAGCCCAGGCTTCTGACGATCGGCGCCACCGAGCACGGCGCGGACGTGATGCTGGCCGGACTGACGGGCATCCTGCGAGACCGGCTTCCCGACCGGCGGGTGCGCTTCCGACTCGACCGCAACGTGTCGCTCGCCGACTCGATCGAACGTGGGCTGGTCGACTTGGCGATCATGGTCGACGGCGCGGGCCTGGATCGCGCCAACGCATCGGGAGTAGTTGGGCTGCAATGGATTTCGGCGCGAACGCTGTCGGTGCTTCCGCGCGACCCCCTACCATTGGTGGTCTTCTCCGAGCCGTGCACCTTGCGCGAACCGGCCTTCGCGATCCTGGAAAATCACGGCATCGTCTACGAGATCGCCGCCGAGTGCGGGGACCTGTCCGGCCTGTACGCGGCGGTTCGGTCGGGGCTCGGAGTGGCGTTGTTGCCGATGATCGGCAAGCTGCCGGACGGCCTGTGTCCGGCCGAGGGCCTGCCGCCGGCCAATAACGCCTCGGTCCTGGTTCGCGGACGTGCCGGTATCGACCCGGACTTGCTGGCCACGGTCGACGATGCGGTACGTGACGTGCTGGCCGCCGCGGACTAGGGGTGGCTGTCAGAGAGCGCCGCCAAATAGCGTTGTTCGCGCTCTGTCATGTCATTCGAAGTGATGGCACCGAACCGGGCGGCCTCTCGGACAAACCGCTCCGGCGCGTCCGGAAGCGCGTCAGGTCCCTCCAGCCGAAAGCAACTCGGCGCCAGTGGGCCGAATAACAACGCGCGGCGCAGGTTCGGCCAGTTGTCCAGTCTCGGCTCCACGCCCGCGGCCCGGGCGAAGGCGATGGCGACGAGGTTCAATCGCGACTTCTGCGACGCACCCCGGCGGGCGCGGTAGGCGTTGATTGCCAGCCGCTGCTCGCGATCACCCACGGCCGGAATGACACCGCCCCACGCGTAGGCGATCCACCTGGCCTGGAGCTCGAGCGGCACGAAGTACCCGCCCGCCTGGTCCCACATCCCCACGAAGGCCAGCCCGGGGAGCTCCGGATGGAAGGTGTACCGGTCCGCGTCCAGGTGCACCGCGTCGAGGTCCAGAACCTTCTGAACGTCTTCGCTCAAGAACGGTAGGCGCAGATTGAAACCGGTCCCGAAGAAGATTCCGTCAAACTCCTCCGCATGATCGTCGGCGAAAACCACCCTCCTGCCCGCCACCGTTTTCATCCACGGCCGCACCGAGATTCGGCCCTCCGCGACCAGCGGGAGATAATGCTGACTGAGGGTCACGCCAGCCGTGAGAACCGAAGGGTCCGGCGCCGGGGCTCCGTACTGCTCGGGGCTTCCCGCGGCCCCGAGCACAATCTCCTTCAACTGGCCCTCGACGTCCTCAGCCGGGAGGCGCTCTTCCGACAGGGTGCCGTATCGCGTATAGAGCAGATGGTCGGTGGGGACGCCGGAAACGAATTTGGGGACGACGTACCGTTGCCGCCGCTGCGTCACAACCACGTGCGCCGCTCCGAGTTGCGCTATCTCCGAAGCGACTTCGAGCGCACTGATCGCGCAGCCGGCCACTAAGATCCGCTTGCCGCGATATGCGGTGCCGTCCCGGTAGCCGAACGTCGTCGTCGCACCCGCGCAGCCGGAAAAAGTCTCCAGCCCCGCGACCGGGGGGACCGCCGGCGCACTGAACCTGCCACTGGCCACCACCACTCGCTCGAATCTGTCGATACCCTCGGCGTGGCGCAGGAGCCAGCCGGGCTTGTCGTCCCGGCTGACCAGTTCGACTCGGTTGCGCAGCCGAATGCGTGACGTCAGACCGAATTTGGCGGCGTAGCGATGCAGATAGTCGAGAATGTCGCGGTTGGGTTGGTAGACGAGTTCGCTGTCATGCTCGAGGTCGCTGAAGGCCGTCATGGTGCGGCTGCTGTTGGTGTGCATGCCCGGCCAGATGCCGCTGCATTCCTCCGACGTCGCCCACTGCCCGCCTAGCGTCGAACCTTGCTCGAAGATCGTGGGCTCGAGCCCTTGCGACAACAGCCAGCGCGCCGCCACCAAGCCGCCCGGTCCGGCGCCGATCACGGCGACACGTGTCATCCGGTAACTGTCGCACGCAGCCGCCGCGACGCGGTCGAGTCCCTGACTTGGCAATCCCAATTTTCTGCCATTTCGTCAAACGTCGGAACGGCGATGCTTATCATCGGCGAAACACTCCGAGCCAGCGCAGCAAGCAGAGGAGCTATCGGCGTGACCGAGCCAATCGCCCCCCTCGCCGGCAAAGTCGCCTACGTGACCGGGGCCGCCCGCGGCCAGGGCCGCTCCCACTGCGTCCGGCTCGCCCGGGCCGGCGCCGACATTGTCGCTATCGATGCCTGCGCACCCGTCGCCGAACACAACGGCTACCCATCCGCCCTACCCGAAGATCTTGCCGAAACCGTCAATCTGGTGGAGGGCGAGGGCCGCAAGATTTTCGCCGACGAAGTCGACGTCCGAGACCTGTCCGGCCAACAGCGGATCGTGGCGAATGCCATCGAACAGTTCGGCCGGCTCGACATCGTCGTGGCCAACGCCGGCGTGCTGAATTGGGGCCGGGTATGGGAGATTTCACCCCGGCAGTGGCAGGAGACCATCGATATCAATCTCACCGGACTGTGGAACACCATGAAATCCGTTGTGCCCGTGATGATCGCGGCCGGCAATGGTGGGTCGATCATCAACATCAGCTCCGCGGCCGGGATCAAGGCCGTCCCCGGATGTGGGCATTACTGCGCAAGCAAATTCGGCGTCGTCGGACTGACCAATTCGTTGGCCGTCGAGCTCGGCGAATTCGGGATCCGCGTCAACTCCGTGCACCCATACGGCACCGACACCCCGATGGGTAACGACCTGTCGATGTACCAAACCTTCCAGGACCACCCGCACTACATCCACAGCTTCTCGCCCGGCGCACTGCCGACCGAGTCCCTCGCGCCTCCCGACATGGTCTCCGACATCGTGGTCTGGCTTGCCAGCGACGCGTCGTCGTTGGTCACCGCCGCCCAAATCCCCGCCGACAAGGGCTACCTCAAGATCTGAACCGGCCGGGCACCCGGAGGCGGGGCCGTCCCCCATCCTGGCCACGCTCATCGACGGAGCACGGGCCTGAGATCGTCGAGACGGTCGAACAGGTGCCAGATGTATTTCGACGATCCGTTCTCGCGATGCGGATGCAGGTCGGCGAGGTCCGGGTCGTTGCAGTAGCTGTCGAAGGCCTCCCGCGACTCCCACTCCACGAGGATCAGCACCTGGCGGGGCTCGATGTCGCCGACGATCGCCTCCTGAAAACTGCCGAGCGCAACAACGCGACCACCATGCTCGGCAACCTCGGCGGGCGACCGTCGCGAGTATGCGCGGTACTCCTCGGCATCGGCCACATCGAAGAGATTCAAGGCATAAACGGTCATGGCCATCGACATTACGTGGCCAGACGCGCGCCGGCGGGCCGGCGCCTCTCGCCCGTTCGCCGCAGCTCGCCGACCGACCGCGTCGATGGTCGCGGGTCTCTGCGGGTTAGGGTGCCTTCGTCGGCCGCAGCGAACCGGTCGATAGAAATGTTGAGCAATTAATGACCGCACCAGCCGAAACGCCAACGCTCGAATCCCGCGTGGGCCACTACTACCAGGTCCACGAACCGTACCGGGTCTCCGGGGAGAAAGTGCGGGAGTACGCCCGGGCTGTCCAGGACTACCACCCCGCCCACTGGGATGTCGCGACCGCCGCGGAGCTGGGATATTCGGGGCTGGTGGCGCCGCTGACGTTCACGTCGATCCCCGGCATGGTCGCCAATCGCCACCTGTTCGAATCGGTCGTCGTCGGTTATGACATGTATCTGCAGACCGAAGAAGTCTTCGAGCAGCACCGACCGATCGTCGCGGGCGACGAATTGCACACCGACGTCGAACTCTCGTCGGTCCGCAGAGTCGCCGGCCGTGACCTGATCACCGTGACCAACACGTTCACCGACTCCGCCGGCGAGCGGGTGCACACCATGCACACCACCGTCGTGGGTGTCACCGCGGACGACGTCGATCCGGAGATGCTGGTGGCCGCGAAGAACGTGGTGATGCACGACGTGAACCTCGCCGGAATCGACACCTCGGAAGCGGCCTATCGGAAGACTGTGCGCCAGGCGAGTGACGTTCGGATCGCCCAAGCCGGTACGGACCGCATCCCGGGCACTGCGTGCTTCGATGACCTGAAAGTCGGTGACGAGCTACCGGTGCACCACGCCCGCCTGTCGCGCGGCGACCTGGTGAACTACGCCGGTGTCGCCGGCGACGCCAATCCGTTGCACTGGGACGAGAACGTCGCCAAGCTGGCAGGCCAGCCCGACGTGATCGCCCACGGAATGCTCACCATGGGTTTGGGCGCGGCCTTCATCTCCTCGTGGTCGGGAGACCCCGGCGCGGTGAGCCGGTATGCGGTGCGGCTGGCCCAACCCGCGATCGTCTCGGCCACCGACGGTGCAGACATCGAATACAGCGGACGGATCAAGTCACTGGACCCGGCGACCCGGGCCGGTGTCGTCATCGTCGTCGCAAAGTCCGGCGGTAGGAAGATCTTCGGGCTGGCGACGGCGGATATCCGCTTCCGCTGAACGACGGCGGCGCCGCGCCGCTACCCGAGGCTCACGAGTTGCTCGACCGAGTCCCTGGGCAGCTCCCCGTCGACGACAGCGGTGACGGTCATGTTCTGCACGGTGATGGCGCCCCCGTGGTTGTCGAGAAATGCGGTGTCGGCGGCATCGCGGCCGGTGGCGATCCGCACCATCGACTGTCGGGGCGCCAGGCACGTCGCGTCGACGACGCGCCACACACCGTCGATCAAGGCCTCGGCCACGGCGTGAAAATCCATCGGATGGCACCCCGGCGCGTACACCGCCACCAGTCGCGCCGGGACGTTGACCGCGCGTAGCAACGCGATCACCAGATGGGCATAGTCGCGGCACACGCCCGCGCCCGCGAGCAATGTGTCGGTGGCCCCGTCGATCGGATCGCTGGATCCCGGGACATAGCTGAGCCGGGTGCCGACCCAAGACGAGACCTTCTCCAGCAACGTCACCGAGGTCGCGTACTGCTCGAATTCGGTTGCGGCGAAACCGAAGAACTTGTCGGCCTCCGCGTACCTACTCGGGCGCAGATACGTGATGGCGTCGATGTCGTTCACCGGCGCCGGGTCCGCCCGCCCGGTGACCGTCGCCGCGTACGACACCGTGACCGTTCCTTTTTCGGCCGCCACGACATGGATGCGCGACTGATGCGCGCCGATGACCTCTCGCGGTTCCAGCGCCTTGCCGTTTCGCGTGATCCGCAGGGATTCGCTCACATCGATGCCCGGCTGCCGGCTGACCGCCACCTGGAAATCCAGCACCGCCGGTTCGGTGACCTCGACTTCGATTTCTACGCCGACGCTGCGGCCGGCGTCGGTCGTCCTGCTCTCGGTCGTGGCGCTGCGGTGTCTCCATGCGGGCATAACTCAAGCCTTTTCGTCGAAGCCGGTCGAATCCCGCTCGCTGCTTGGCAGGCTTTCGTGTACGCACTTTCTTACCGCACGAACGCCTTTGGCGCTCGCCGGCTGCACGCCTCGACTACTGGCCCGCCCGGTGTGCGAGATCGATGGCGTACTGGCTGACGAAGGTGCCCGCAGGCGGATCGCCCTTATCGCAAGTTCCGTCGGATTCGCCGGGACGTTTGATCCACAGGTAGGCGTCGGCGTGTGCGCCGGCGGTCGCCGTGGTCGGCGGGGTGCCGAGCGCTCGGCCGCCCGGGTTGCACCAGTTGAGCCCGGAGTCGGGTGCCGGTCCGGCTCCGTTGCGGGAAGTGTCGACCACGTAGTGCGAACCATTCGTGAGGCCCGAAATTGCTTCTCCATAACCGATTTCGTCCTCGGTTGTGAAGAAGTTGGCCGTGTTGACGCTGAAACCACGCGCGTGGCCCACACCGGCCTGGTTGAGCCTGCCCGCCATGTCCTCGGCGCTATGCCAGCGCAAGTGCCCCGCGTCGACGTAGACGGCCGCGGCCGGGTCTCGGGTCAGCGTGTCGACGGCGTACCGGACCAGGTCGTAGCGCTCCTGGCGCTGATCCCCCGATAAGCAGTCGGCCATCGCAAGCGCGTCGGGCTCGACGATGATCGCCACCCGCGAGGCGCCGACGCCAGACGCGATTCCGTCGATCCAGCCTCGGTAGTCCGCGCCCGACCCCATGCCGCCCGCGGCGAAGCTGCCACAGTCGCGGTGGGGGATGCCGTAAATCGTCAGCACCGGGATGGCGCCGGCGGCGTTCGCGTCGCCGACGTACTTGCCGACGGTGGCTGCCGAACCTCCGGGGACGATCCAGTAGGCCTGCGGCGTGTTGGCGATCGCGGTCAACTCGGCACTCGGCGGATCGGCGCTCTGCGCGGCGCGCATCGCCGCCGAATTGGGATTGACGTAGAACGGCGCACCGGCCAACGGGTTGCCGTCACTGGCCAAGCGCACCGCCGGGGCGGGACCGGCATGCGGCGCACAAATCCAGGCGACAGCCGCCACCGTCAGGAAGGGACTGATCCACCGCATGAGGGCATGAGCAGCTGAGGACATCACGTCAGGGAAACTACTGCGTCACGGCAAGCCGCGCGATTCCGGGTGGAAGTTGCCTCTCTGCCCGGCTCGCTGCTCGCGTACGACCCAAACCTCCGCGACCACAGGGAGACGAAATGCTCTCGCCTCTCTTTTTCCTAAGATCGAGACACAGCATCCGTGGAGGCACCGGCCCGGTGTCATCATCGTTCGAGCCAACGGTCGAAAGGGGGGCTGCGGTGCTCACCAAGCCAATCTCCGCAGTAGCCGTCGTGGCAGCCATCGCGGCAGCCGCACTGACACTTCTGCCGTGGATTGACTTAGACCATCTGGGATTACCCCTTCGGTGGAATGGTCTCGGCGTCTACATCGGCGAGCATGGCGAACACTACGGCGCCCACCTCGCCGGCATGGCGAACAGTGCGCCCGGTTGGACCATCGTGATCGCCTCGCTCGCGGCAGCCGCCGCGATGGTGGGCGCGACGCGCGTCAATGTGCTCGGGTTGGTCGCGTGCGGCTTCGCGGTCGTCGCATTCGTCACCGCCCTCTTGTGTTTGGTGCGGCCCGGGGTGCTGGCCGGGGACACCAAGCACGAATTGGGCATATCTGAGCTTCCGGACCGCGAAGTGCTCAACTCCGCCGCATTGGTAGCCGAAGTGGCGGCCACCGGAGTGTTGGTGGTCGCCACTTCGCTCGCCGCAATGGAGGCGAGACGCGTCCGCGCGGCGGCTGATTGAGCAACGAGATCGGGCCGACCAGGGGCCGGCGGCGGTGCCGGTTTCCGCGCCATGCC
Source organism: Mycobacterium sp. E3305 (assembly GCF_001666785.1). Lineage (NCBI taxonomy): Bacteria > Bacillati > Actinomycetota > Actinomycetes > Mycobacteriales > Mycobacteriaceae > Mycobacterium > Mycobacterium sp. E3305. The sequence goes on from NZ_LZJA01000311.1 coordinate 14,852, forward strand.
GGTCACCGCATCGATGCCGGCCCTAGATGGCGCCGCCTACCGCGCCATGTTGGCAAAGCGCGACAGGTGCAACTGGTGCGCGACGGTCACCGTCTTGGTGGGGCCGTTGCGGTGTTTGGCGAGAATGAAATCCGCCTCTCCCCCGCGCGGATCGTCCCGCTCGAACGCGTCCGGCCGGTTCAGCAGGATCACCATGTCGGCGTCCTGTTCCAGCGATCCCGACTCGCGGAGGTCGGACAACATCGGCTTCTTGTCGGTGCGCTGCTCGGGACCGCGGTTGAGCTGGCTGATCGCCACCACGGGCACCTCGAGTTCCTTGGCCAACAATTTGAGTTGGCGCGAGAATTCGGACACCTCGAGCTGGCGCGACTCGACCTTCTTTCCCGACGACATCAGCTGCAGATAGTCGACCACGACCAGACGCAGGTCGGCCTTCTGCTTCAGCCGGCGCGCCTTGGCGCGGATCTCCATCATCGTCAGGTTCGGCGAGTCGTCGATATACAGTGGCGCCTCACTGATTTCGCTCATCCGGCGCGCCAGCCGCGTCCAGTCGTCGTCGCTCATCCGCCCGGAACGCATGTCGGCGAGTTTGATCTTCGCCTCCGCCGACAGCAGCCGCATGACGATCTCGGACTTGCTCATCTCCAGCGAGAAGATGACGCTGGCCAGCCGGTGCTTGATCGAGCAGGACCGCAGAAAATCCAGACCGAGAGTGGAATTGTGCGTCGGGATCATGGCCCTGCTCGCCAAATACAGGTGGCTGTCGTTGTCGACCTCAACACAACGCACGGCGACGGTCTCGACCGGTCGGACGTCCACAATGAAGCGTGAGCCCGAGCGCGCGGTACCGGTGGCGGCCCTTCGTTCCTTGTGCGCGATGGCCTTTCGCTGCAACGCGAACACCACGTCGTCCGTGGAGAAGGTCAGCGTGTATGCGGTGCTCGACGACTCGTGCCCACCCCGGACGCGCTTGGCCGAGGTTTGGCAGCGATAGCCGAGGCTGACGATCAGCTCGGCGGCATCGCACGCCAGCCGCTGACTGGTGACCGAGAACTGGACCGCACCGCCCGCCGTGACCGTCCCGTCCGTGTCGAGCAAGCCGGCGAGCAGGGCGCGCCGTTGTCTCTCGGACCCGCGCAGGTACTCGATCGGGATGTGCTTATTACCGAGCACGCCGAGCGTTCGCAGGCGCGCCTGCAGGGTGCCCACGGAGGCGTGGCAGCTCTGGCACAACCGCAGCCCCGCCGACGGTCCCCCACAACGAATACACGTCGGGCTCGGCACCGGAGCAGAAACGAACCGTGCCCGGCCACCGCATGAGCGCCCACAGGTCCGCACCTGACTGGTCTGGGGAATGAACGACTTGCCGCAAACTGCGCACTGGCGAGGAGCCGGCCCCGCGCCGGCCGGCAGGCGCAGGTGGTAGCGGTACCGCGCGGACGCCGACGGAAAGGCCACCAAGCCGTCCGCCTCGATGCGCATGATGATTTCCGGATCGGCCGTGGTGATCTGAGCCGCGGCACTGGTGCCGTCGCCGAGCCAGGCCCCGAGCGTGTATGCGGGAACCAACAATTCGCGCTCGGGTAGGTCGAGCGCACTCGCGTTCACCACGGAGTGGTTCAGCCGCCGGTCCACCGTGTCGCAGCGCAGAGTCTCGGCGATCTCGGCCGTGGTTCGCACCGCCGCAAAGGTGCGCTGATTCTTATAGCGGTTGTAGCCCACCGCCGCGGCTTGCGCCGACTTCCGGGATGCGCGAGTTTCGGTCAGCCACTGATGGGCTTCGTCGGCGACGATCACCGTCCCGTCGGAGAATTCCACCTCATAGCACGGCCGTCCCAGCATCACGTCGGTGGCGGCCACCACCCGCGTCGGCCGCCCGTCGTCGCCGAGCAGCTCGTCACCGACCGCGACGTCGCCCATCGTCGTCCAGCCCGAGGGTGTGGGCAGCAGCGTGTCCAACGCGAGCGCCTTCCCGACTCCAGGCCTGGCCGCCACGATGATCATCTGACCGGCGTGCAGGCCGTTGGTCACCTCGTCGAGCTCGGTGAAGCCAGTCGGCACGCCACGCGCCACGCCGCCGTTGGAAGCGATCGCGTCGATCTCGTCCATCGTCGGCTGCAGCAGGTCCTCCAGCGGAACGAAATCCTCCGTCGTCCGTCGGTCGGCAACCTCGTAGATCTCCGCCTGTGCGCGATCAACCACCTCGGCCACGTCGGCGCCCTCGGCGCCCGCGTAGCCGTATTGCACGACCCGCGTCCCCGCCTCTACCAACCGCCGCAGTAGCGCCTTCTCGGCGACGATGGTCGCGTAGTAGCCCGCATTGGCGGCCGTGGGCACGGTGGAGATCAGCGTGTGGAGATAGGGGGCGCCGCCGATCCGGCGCAGCATCCCGCGCCGGTCCAGTTCCGCGGCCACCGTCACGGCGTCGGCCGGCTCGCCACGGCCATACAGGTCCAGGATCGCGTCGTAGACGTTCTGGTGCGCGGGTCGGTAGAAGTCGCCGGGCCGCAACCGTTCCAGCACGTCGGCGATGGCGTCCTTGCTCAGCAGCATGCCGCCGAGCACCGCCTGCTCCGCGGCCAGATCCTGCGGTGGCTGGCGGCCGAAGTCCTCGCTCGGCGCCGATGAATCCATGCCCGCCGACAAGTCATCGACGACCGCCATGGATCCCTCCTCCCCTGCCACACGCCCGAACATACATTCGAAAACCGGTTTCTTCAGCGTAAGTCAAGGAGCCGACACTTTCGTCCCACAGCACTCGCACGCCTCGCGCCGGGACGACGTTAGACGTTGCTGGCTAGTAGGTGAAAGCGCGGCTGTTTATGAACCTGTGCATCGTGTGTGCATATCCGTCGACACCTGTGTTGAGTGGGGTGTGGAGAACCTGTGTATGAATTCAAGGGGCCGTGACATCACTGCTGTTAAGGGCCATGTAACGCGACGAATTTCGTGTGGACAAGAATCTCTACGGCGTGTCGTCGCAGGTTACTGCTCCGGGCGTGTTGGCTTTCAGCCACATTTTCGCAGCGTTACGGCAGGGTAAAGAGGACCCTCGGGATACACCGGAGCAACAGTTCGCTAGGGCGCGCGTCCGCGACCGCCGGACGAGAGGCCGAAGACTGTGCCGGCCGCACAACTGAGCCCGGCGGCGGCCGAAGCTGGCCGCCGCCGGGTAAGAGCAAAGGTTGCCGGGTTAGCTCTCCGCCACGACCTCGAGGGCGACCTCGACGTCGACCTCGGGGTGCAGATGCACCGACACCGGGTGGGTGCCCACGGCCTTGATGTGCGACTTGGGCAGCCGGACGATTCGCTTGTCCAGATTGGGACCGCCGGCCTTCTTGATGGCCGCGACGACGTCCCCCGAGGTGACCGAGCCGAACAGCTTTCCGGAATCGGCCGCGGTGCGCACCGGCAGCTGGACGGGGCCCAGCGCCTCGATCGCCGTCTTGAGTTCGTTGGCGTGCCCGAGGTCGCGCACCGCCTTGCTCTCGCGGGACCGGCGGATCTCGTCGGCCTGCTTCTGCGCGCCGCGCGAGGCGACGATCGCCAGGCCGCGCGGAAGCAGGAAGTTGCGGCCATAGCCGTCCTTGACTTCGACCGTGTCGCCGACCGTACCGAGGTGGTCGACGTCAGCCGTCAATATCAGCTTCATCGTTATTCGTACTTTCGCTCGAGCTTCGGCGGCTATCGCGCCGAGGAGGTGAAGGGCAGCAGAGCCACCTCGCGGGCATTCTTCACCGCGATCGCGATGTCACGCTGGTGCTGCACGCAGTTGCCGGTGACCCGACGCGCCCGGATCTTGCCGCGCTCACTGATGTAGGTGCGCAGCAACGCGGTGTCCTTGTAATCGATCGATTGGTCCTTCTTGGCGCAGAAGACACACTTCCGCGTCTTGACCGGCTTTTCCGGAGCCGGACGTCGCTTGCTGGACTTCGCCATGACTGTCTTTCTTTCCGTTTCTTACTGTTGAAGTTCTTCAGAACGGCGGTTCGTCGTCGCCGCCGCCGAATGACCCGGATGCCGGGGCGCTGCCCCACGGGTCGTCGGCCGGTGCGCTGCTCGCCGGTGGCGCCGATCCCTGCCGGGACCCGCCCCCGCCGCCGAAGCCACCACCGCCACCGCCGCCGCCGCTGCGGCTGGCCTTGTTCACCTTGGCGGTGGCGTACCGCAGCGAGGGGCCGATCTCGTCGACCTCGACCTCGACGACGGTCCGCTTCTCGCCTTCACGCGTCTCGAAGGAACGCTGCTTGAGCCGGCCGGTGACGATCACGCGGGCGCCCCGGGTGAGGCTCTCGGCGACGTTCTCGGCGGCTTCCCGCCAGATGTTGCAGCGCAGGAAGAGGGCCTCGCCGTCCTTCCATTCCCCGCTCTGGCGGTCATAAATTCGCGGTGTCGACGCCACGGTGAAATTCGCGACGGCGGCACCGGACGGGGTGAACCGCAGTTCGGGGTCGGCGGTCAGGTTTCCGACGACGGTGATGGTGGTGTCACCAGCCACAATTTCCTCCTAGGTCCGCCCTGCTACTCGCTTCTCAGACGGTGGATGGCACGTATCCTCGCTGAGCCTACGCAAGTCCACCGACGGTGGGCCCACGACTCAGCCACAGGTGTTAGTGCTTGTCGGTGCGCATCACCTTGGTGCGCAGTACCGACTCGTTGAGGCTCAGCTGGCGGTCGAGCTCGGAAACCGTCGCCGGCTCCGCCTTGAGGTCGACCACCACATAGATGCCCTCGGCGTGCTTGGCGATCTCGTAGGCCAGCCGGCGCCGGCCCCAGATGTCGACCTTCTCGACGGTGCCGCCGTCTTTACGGACGACGTTCAGGAACGTCTCCAGGGACGGAGCAACGGTGCGCTCGTCGAGCGTGGGGTCAAGAATGACCATGATTTCGTATGGACGCATGGAAACCTCACCACCTCCTCTGGTCTCAAGCGGCCACGGTCGTTCCGTGGCAGGAGGGTCGCCTGCGTCGGCAACCGCATCAGGCTACCGGATGGGCGGGGTGGCCTCCAAAATCGCGGCGGATCCGGGCGGCCGGGCAATCCGGCTACTGCCGGGCGTCCAAGTATGCGGTGGCCCGCGTGACCGTCGCCTGATCGGCCTTGGCCAGGGAGCCCGCGTCGAACGGCGGCTGCGGGTCGTATTCGATGAGCAGTTGCGCGGCCTGCGCGGCCTGCCGATCGACGAGGAGTTCGACCAGCCGCAGAGCCATGTCGATGCCGCTGGACACCCCGGCGGCGGTGATGATCCGTTGCGGGAGGTGCTCGACGACGCGGTCCGGCACGTATCGGGCTCCGAGCTTGTTCAGCAGGTCGCTTGCCCGCCAGTGCGTCGTGGCGGTGAGTCCCTCGAGCAGGCCCGCCGCGGCCAGCAGCAGCGCACCCGTGCACACCGACGTGGTGAACGTCGTGGTTTGGTGGACGGCTTGCAGCCAGCTCCGGATGGTCTCGTCGTGAATCAGCTGCCGGGTGCCGATCCCGCCGGGAACCAGCACCACGTCCGGCGACGTGACCTCATCGAACCGCGCGTCGCAGCAGAGGCCGAGCATCCCGTTCTCCGTCCGCACCTCGCCGCGGCGGTGACCGATGAACACCACCTCGACCGACGGAACGCGCTGCAGCACCTCGTAGGGCCCCACCGCGTCGAGCGCGGTCACCCGGGGAAACAAGGGAACGGCGACGAGCGTCATGGCGCCACCCCGGCCGGCACCGCCGATTCGGCCTCGGGGTCCGGCTCCGGTGCGCGCCGCGGGCCGGCCGGGCGCAGCCAGTCCGGCAGCCATCCGGGCGGGGCGTCGGGTGCGCGGTCGAAGGGACCGCCGGACGGGTCGTCCACCCGGCCGCCCCAACGCACCAGATCCTCGCCGGGCCGGTAGATCTGGCGGATCACCAACGCGCACAGCACCACGACGGCGACGTCACGCAACACCACCGTGGTGGTGAAGAACTGTTCGGGCAGCGAGCGGTTCGGATTGCCATATAGGTAGTACATCCGCGGCACCCACACCACCGCGTCGATGGTCATCCACGCCAGCAGGATCCGGCGGTGCGGCAAGGCGAGCACCGCCAACGGCACCAGCCACAGCGAGAACTGCGGGCTCCACACCTTGTTGGTCAACAAGAACACCGCCACCACCAAGAACAACAGCTGCGCCAGCCGCGGGCGCTGGGGGGCGGTGAGCACCACGTATGCGATTGCAGCGCAACCGATTCCGAATAGCACCGTGACCACCGTGTTCAGGACCGTGGGCGGCTGCCAGAACCCGAGCTTGGGGTCGAATCCGTGCCAGCCGGTGAACGACTTGACGACGTTGTAAAGCGAATCCATGTCGTCACCGCGGCGGGTGTTGAGCCGGAAGAATTCCGACCACCCGCGCGGAAACAGCACCAAAACCGGCAGATTCACCAACAACCATGTCACCGCGGCCGTCGCGGCGGTGCGCGCCACAGCGCGGAAGCGTCCCGTCCGAATCGCCAGGACCACCATGGGGCCCAGGAACAACAATGGATACAGCTTGGCCGCGGCGCCCAATCCGATCAGCACGCCGGCCAGCACCGGTTTACGGCGGGCCCATGCCAGCACACCGGCCATCGCCAAACCCGTTGCCAGCGCATCGAAATTGGTGAAGATCTGGAAGATCAGCAGCGGCGACGCGGCCACCAGGCCCGCGTCCCATATCCGGCGTCCCGCCAGGCCTGCGGTCGCCCAGACGGTCGCCAGCCACGCCAGCGCCAGGCCGAACGCCGCGACGTTGAAGAACATCACCACCTCGGCGACCACCGGCAGCGGCGCCAGCTTGCTCAACGCGGTGTAGGTCTTCGCCAGCGCCATCGACACGTACTGATACATCCCGGTCAGCACCGGATACTCCATGTAGCGCACAGCGGGCCGGCCGTCGTAGCGGGTCTGCGGGGTGCCGCTGCCGTCGGTCTCGATCCAGCTCGACTTGTACGGAAACTTGCCCTGGCTCAACAACTCCGCGCCGTAGAGCGGCACCGTATCGGAGTAACACAGCTCGTAGTACGCGCGTTGGTTCTCCCAGTTGGCCACCCGCTGATCGCCCGTCCCGGTTCCGGTGCTCTGCAGGCAGGCCGCCTTCGTCGACCAGCCGAGCGCCAGGAACACCAGTCCGATCAAGAACATCACCCGCAGCGGCGTCATCACCCGCGTCCGGCCGATCAGCGCGTGCCCACCCACCGGCCCCCCGACGACCTCCGCCAGCGCGGCGCCCAACGAGTCGGTGCGGCTGGGGCAATCGCGGTTGTCGACGCTACGCAGATCGCCGGCCAATCGCGCCGGAGAGATGGTCGCGCTGCGCTGCTCGGCGTCGGTCACGGCGGCGGCTGCGGCCCGGGGGCTTGCGGACCGCCCGGCGGGACACCAGGCTCGGGGCCGCCCGGCCCGCCTGGGCCGCCACCGCCCGGTCCTGGCGGCGCGTTGGTGATGGTGGTCGGCGGGCCGACGGGGATCGTTATGCCCGGCGCCACCTCGATCGTGGGCTGTATGACGGTCACCGACGGCGCCGGGGGCGGAGGCGGCGGCGCTGGGACGCCCGCATAACCGCCGATCTCGGTCGGCTTGGGGAACGACTCGTTCGACGTGCCCTTCAACGCACCGTCCATCGTCGACTTCCAGATGTCCGACGGCAGCCCCGAGCCGTAAACCGGTGCGCCCGAGGCGGTTACGAGGGGCACGTCGCCTTTCGCGGTGCCGACCCAGACCGCCGTGGACAAAGACGGCGTGTATCCGACCATCCAGGCGTCCTTGTCGGCGGTCGTGTCGCCGAGCTGCGTGGTTCCCGTCTTGGCCGCCGATGGCCTGCCGCCGGCCAAAGCGTGGCCCCGCGAGTAGCTGGCGATCGGCTCCATGGCCGCGGTGACATTGTCGGCCACGGCCTTCGGGATCCGCTGCTCGCCGTTGTTGTCGGACTTGCTGGCATCGAAGAGCACCTGCCCGTCGGAGCTGACGACTTTCTGCACGAAGTGCGGCCGGTGGTAGAGACCCGAGGCGGCCAGCGTGGCGTACGCCGAGGCCATGTCGATCACCCGAGTCTGGTACTGCCCCAGCACAACTCCGTTGTTGGGCGGTCCGCCCTTGCCGTCCTCGGAGAGGGTGTGCTCCACACCCGGGAAGCTGGTGGCGATACCGGCCTGGTGCGCGGCGTCCGCGACGGCCTGCGGGCCGCCCTTGAGCTTGAGCATCAGCCGGTAGTAGGAGGTGTTCAGCGATTGCTTGAGGGCCTGGGCAATGTTGCACGTGCCGCAGCCCTCACCGTCGACGTTCGTGATCTTGATGCCGTCGACCGTCAGAGGCGAACTGTCGACCTGGTAGCCCAGCCCGATCCCCTGCTCGAGCGCGGCGACCAGCGCGAAAACCTTGAACGACGAACCGGTTTGCAGGCCGGCCTGCGCGAAGTCGAATCCGTTGGCGTCCGTACCGCCGTAATACGCGCGTATCGCCCCGTCATGCGGGTCGATCGACACCACCGCCGACCGCATGTCGGGGTCTTGCCCGTCAAGGTATTTCGAGACCGCCTTTTCGGCGGCCTGCTGGGCCTTCGGGTCGATCGTGGTGGTGACCTGCAAGCCCTGGGTGTTCAGGGTCCGCTCGTCGATGTTGAACAGCTCCATCAACTCTTTGGTCACCTGACGCTCGATCAGGCCGTTGGGCCCCGTCGTCTGGTTCTCCGCGCGCGCCTGATCCGGCGGGACCGTCTCCGGAAACTCCTGCGCGGCACGGTCACTGGGTGACAATGCCTTGGTCTCCACCATGCCGTCGAGAACCCAGTTCCACCGGGCCCGGGCGCCCTGCGGATCGATGGCCGGATCCAGCGACGAGGGCCGCCTGATCAGCGCGGCGAGCAGCGCCCCCTCCGAGACGGTGAGCTGCTCGACGGGCTTGTTGAAGTAGGCCTTCGCGGCGGCGGAAATGCCGTAGGCGCCGCGGCCGAAGTAGATGATGTTCAGGTAGGCCTGCAGCACATCGTCTTTCGACCACTCACCCGACATCTTGGTGGCGATCACGAGTTCCTTGGCCTTACGCATCAGGCCGCTGAGACCGTGCTGAGCCGAACCCACCAGCGCGTTCTTCACGTATTGCTGGGTGATCGTCGACCCGCCCTGCAGGTCGCCGTTGCCGAAGAGGTTGTTGTTCACCGCCCGCGCGAATCCGCTGAAGTCGAAACCCGGATTCGAATAGAAGTTGCGGTCCTCGGCGGCGATCACCGCCTGCCGCACGTGTACCGGCACCTGGTTGATGTTGACGTCGACCCGATTGCCCTCGGGCGGGATGATTTTGGCGATCTCGGATCCGTCGCCGGCCAGGATGGTGGACACCTGATTGGTGCGCAGATCGCCGGGCTTGGGGATGTCGACGATGAAATACGCCATCGCGAACGTGACGATCGGCAGCAGCACCAGCACCACCGCCGACAGGTAGGCCGCTCGCCGCACCCACAGCCAATTGATCTGTTGCGTCCAATGGACGTCACCCCGGGGCCGGCGTCCGAAGCCGTCGGGGCCGCCGGGCCGTCGCGGACCGGATGGCGGCGGTGGTCCCTCCGGTGGGCCCCCCGCGCCCGGCCGCTCGCGCCGCGGCGGCGTCCGGCTCTCCAGCGCGGCCTTGACCTCCTCGAGCGCGTCCCGCTGCAGCGGCGTGGACGGAGGGCCCTCCAGCGCGGCTTTGACTTCCTCGATGCTGGGATCGGGCCGCCGGGGTGACCGGTCGTCGACGACCGGCGGCAGGATCGTGGTCATCCGGTCGTCCGGGGGAACCCCCCGCCGTTGACCGGGTGCCGACGGCGCGTCACGCGGGCGCTCGCCGCTTCCGTGTTTGCCCACGCGCTCAGTCGCCGGCCCATCCGCGTTGTTGGACGACTGGTCGTGGCGTCCGTCGTTATTCAATGGCCGTGCGCGCGCCGTTTCGCGCCGTCCGCGTGGTGCGGGTGCCCTTGGGTGGGCGCGCCGCGCCGAGCACGTACGACTTGACCAGATGATTCCAACTGCAGGTCCTGCACACCTCCACCACGTGGACAGCGAACTCCTCGAAGCGAGTCGCCAGCAGGACCAACTCTTCGGCCGTGCGGGCCGACCCCGACACCGGACCCAGGTGTTCGCCGAACACCCACGACACCAGCGTCAGCTGTTCCTTGCGACAGATCGGGCACATGACCTGGCTCGGTTTCCCGTGAAACTTGGCGGCGCGCAGCAGATAAGGGTTCGCGTCGCATACCTCGGACACGCCGGTGCGGCCCGAGTACACCTCGGCCAGCAGTGCTCGCCGCCGGAGCGCGTAGTCCACCACTTGTCGCTGCAGTCGCACGCCCACCAGAGTACGTCTCCATCCGGACGGCCGATACGCAACCAAACTGTGGCGCCCGCAGTCGGGTCATCGTTCGGTCCTTTCCCGTGCCCACCGGACCGGGACTCTACGATCGTCCCGTGGCGAAATGGCTCGGGACATCGCTTGGCGGTGGCGCGGCGGCGAGCACCCCCCAGCCCCCGAGCCTTGGCGGCACCGGCCGGGTCCTGACGGTGGTCGTCGGCAGGGCGCTGCTGTCGGTCTGCAGATCGCTCACCAGATCCTGCAGGTCGCCGAGCGTGACGGCCTTGGTGGCCGCGCTCACCCGTTCCCGGTGCTCTTCCATGGAGAGCTCGCCGTCGTTGAGGGCGTTGTCGAGGATCTTGCAGGCGTCCTGCCGGTTGACGTCTTTGGCGCGGGTGCTCGCCGCCGCGTTCGTCGTGTCGGTACTGCTCGGCATCGGCATCGGGTGGGGCATGTACGGCAACACCAAGTCGCCGCTGGACTTCACCACGGACCCCGGGGCCAAGCCCGACGGAGTCGCCGCCGTCGTGCTGACCCCGCCCACCCAACTGCACTCGGTCGGCGGCCTGACGGGACTGCTCGAGCAAACACGCAAACGCTTCGGCGACGCAATGGGCTACCGGCTGGTGATCTATCCGACGTACGCGGTGCTCGACCGGCCCGATCCCTCCGACGATCGCCGCGTGTTGGCCTACAGCTACCGCGGCGGCTGGGGCGACCCGACGAGCTCCGCCAAGAGTTCCGCGGACGGGCCCTTTCCGGTGGACCTGAGCAAGTTCGACGTCACGGCGACGGTGGGCATCATGCGCGGAGCCCCGCAGACCCTCCACATGAAGCCGTCGGACGTCAAGACCGAATACCTCAACATTGAGCCGGCGACCGACCCGACCACCCCCGGCGCCCTGTCGTTGTCGCTGTACGTCTCCAGCGACTACGGTGGTGGCTACATCGTCTTCGCAGGTGACGGCGCCGTGAAGCAACTGAATCTGCCGTCTTAACCGCCGCGATCCGGCCCCGCTGCCGGCGCGATTCGATTCCGCGCACCCGGACTAATAGCCGACTAACAACCGGTGGTGTTGTGGCGAATATATCGAGACGATACGATGACGCGAGGCGTCGAACCGTCGTAACCGGCCGTGCAAAGGAGGTGATTCGATGCTTGAGCTCGCCATCCTGGGCCTGCTGATCGAATCGCCGATGCATGGGTATGAGTTGCGCAAAAGGTTGACCGGTCTCCTCGGCGCGTTCCGTGCGTTCTCGTACGGTTCGCTGTACCCCGCCCTCCGGCGGATGCAGGCCGAAGGCTTGATCGCCGAAGACGCCGCCCCGGCCGGCACGCCGGTCCGTCGGGCGCGGCGCGTCTACCAGCTAACCGACGAAGGACGACGTCGGTTCGGTGAGCTGGTGGCCGACACCGGTCCGCACAACTACACGGACGACGGCTTCGGGGTGCACCTGGCATTCTTCAACCGGACTCCGGCGGAGGCGCGCATGCGCATCCTGGAGGGTCGCCGCCGTCAGGTTGAGGAGCGGCGCGAAGGCCTGCGCGAAGCCGTGGCGCGGGCCAGCAGCTCGTTCGATCGCTACACCCGCCAACTTCACCAGCTGGGGCTCGAGTCCAGCGAGCGCGAAGTGAAGTGGCTCAACGAGCTCATTGCTGCGGAGCGGGCGATGCCCGGCCTCTCCGAGCAGACGTAAAACCCCTGCACGAAATTCATCAGCTGCGACACAGAGTTATCGAGTTAGGAGAACGCCCTTATGAGTGACCAGAACGCGCCAATCGCGTCGACGGAGGTACGAGTCGCCATTGTCGGCGTCGGTAACTGCGCGTCTTCGCTGGTACAGGGCGTCGAGTACTACCAGAACGCCGACGAGAACAGCACCGTGCCCGGTCTGATGCACGTCAAGTTCGGCCAGTACCACGTGCGCGACGTCAAGTTCGTCGCCGCCTTCGACGTGGACGCCAAGAAGGTCGGCTTCGACCTCTCCGACGCGATCTTCGCCTCGGAGAACAACACGATCAAGATCGCCGACGTGCCGCCCACCAACGTGGTGGTGCAGCGCGGCCCCACGCTGGACGGCATCGGCAAGTACTACGCCGACACCATCGAGCTCTCGGACGTCGAGCCGGTCGACGTGGTCAAGGCGCTCAAGGACGCCGAGGTCGACGTGCTGGTGTCCTACCTGCCCGTCGGTTCGGAAGAGGCCGACAAGTTCTACGCGCAGTGCGCCATCGACGCGGGTGTGGCGTTCGTCAACGCGCTGCCGGTGTTCATCGCCTCGGACCCGGTATGGGCCAAGAAGTTCGCCGACGCGGGCGTGCCGATCGTGGGCGACGACATCAAGAGCCAGGTCGGCGCCACCATCACCCACCGGGTGATGGCCAAGCTGTTCGAGGACCGCGGCGTGCAGTTGGACCGCACCATGCAGCTCAACGTCGGCGGCAACATGGACTTCCTCAACATGCTCGAGCGTGAGCGGCTGGAGTCCAAGAAGATCTCCAAGACGCAGGCCGTCACCTCCAACCTGCAACGCGAGTTCAAGACCAAGGATGTGCACATCGGCCCGTCCGACCACGTCGGCTGGCTCGACGACCGCAAGTGGGCCTATGTGCGGCTGGAGGGTCGCGCGTTCGGTGACGTGCCGCTGAACCTGGAGTACAAGCTCGAGGTGTGGGACTCGCCGAACTCGGCGGGCGTCATCATCGACGCGGTCCGGGCGGCCAAGATCGCCAAGGACCGCGGCATCGGCGGCCCGGTGATCCCGGCGTCGGCCTACCTGATGAAGAGCCCGCCGCAGCAGCTGCCCGACGACGTCGCGCGCGCGCAGCTCGAAGAGTTCATCATCGAGGGCTAAGAGGTCTGCTTAACCCGCGGGCGTAACGTCACGGCGCCTTCCCCCTTCGGAATTCGCCACGGCGTTGCGCTCGCGGCCGCTGGAGCCATTTCCTCCCCACTTCGCTGTGCGAGTGCTTAGCATCATCTCTCGATGGCTGTGCAACCCGCCGCATTCCTGCGCACGACCCTCCCGCTGGACCTGTCCCGGCTGGAGGAGCTGGACAGCGGCCGGTACCACTCGATCTGGCTGCCCGACCACATGGTCAGCTTCTGGCCTGACTCGATCTGGACCCCCGAGTTCACCGACCTGGCCACCGCTTCCCCGTCGCCGCACCGCCACCTCGACGGGCTGGCGGTAGCCGCCGCGGCCGCCGTCCTGACGGAGAACGTGCCGATCGTGAGCGCCGTCGTCGACACGGTGCGCCGCCACCCCAGCCTGCTGGCCCAGACGGCGCTCACGATCGACCACCTCGCCAAGGGCCGTTTCATCCTCGGCCTGGGCAGCGGTGAGAGCGAGAACACCCTGCCCTACGGCTTCGACTTCTCCCGGCCGGTCAGCCGCTTCGAAGAAGCCCTCACGGTGATCCGGCTGCTTTGGGACAGCGACGGCCCGGTCGATTTCGACGGGCAGTTCTACTCGCTGCGCCATGCGCGGCTGGACGCCGAACCCTACGCGGGCCGGCCGCCGCAGATCTGGATCGGCGCCAGCGGCCCGCGGATGCTGGACGTCGCAGGCCGGCACGCGGACGGCTGGTGGCCCACCGGCGCCTGGACACCAGAACACTATGCCGAAATGCTCTGTGCGGTAAGGAGATCCGCCGAACGCGTCGGCCGTGATCCGCAGGCGATCACACCGTGCTTCATTCAGGTATGTCTGATCGGCGAGGACGAGAACGCCCTCGCCGAGATCCTCCAAGCACCCCTGGTCAAGGCGTTCCTGCTGCAAGTGTCGGCGGAAACGCTGCGCGGCTTCGGGTTCGACCACCCGATGGGCGATCGGTGGCGGGGATTTCAAGACATCGACCCGGCGGTGCTCACCCGCGAACGGATCCTGGAATTCCTCGCCAAAGCGCGGCCCGAGATGGTGCTGGCCGCCGTCCCGCACGGGACGCCGACGCAGGTGGCCAAGATCGTCAAGACGTACGTCGACGCGGGACTGCGCGTACCCAAGATCCTGGACTACGGCGCGATGGCCGGCCTGAGCTACGCCGAGGCTTCGGCCGCCAACGTGCGCGCCACCGAAGACGAACTGATGCGGCTGTGCGGCGGGCGGGTGTGACGATGTCCCTGGACGCCGCCCAGCTGCTCGCCGACGCGGAGACCGAAACCGGACTGCGCGACTATGGCGATCCCACCTTGCCGCAACGCTTCACCGTCGCGGTCGACCATCTCAACCGCCTCGGCATGGACGCCGAGGGCAACCGGCAGGCGGCCCAGGTGTGTCGATGGCTGCTGACGTCGCGGCTCGAATTCATCGAAGACCGCATCCGCTACCCGATCGCCGACGAGGTGATCGACGGGCCGATGTTCGTCACCGGCGAACCCCGTTCGGGCACAACGCTCATGCACGCCCTGATGTCCGTCGACCCGCGCGCTCGGGCGCTGCGCTTCTGGGAGGTGATGTATCCGTCACCACCGCCGGGTCTGGCCGGCCCCGGCGACGACCGCAGGGAACGGGCCGACGCGGACTGGCGCGAGATCAACGCCAAGATGCCCAAGTGGCTGCACAGCCACCCGTACAACGACATGCTGGGCGACGGCCTGCCCGAGGACGAGCGCACCTGGGCGTTCGACTTCCGGGTGATGACGCCGACGGCCTGGTGGCGCGTGCCGATGCAGTCGCTGGTCGGCGGGTTAGCCACCGATCCGGCGGCGCAATACCGGCTACACAAGGCCATGCTGCAACAGCTGCAATACCGTCGAGCCCGAAAATACTGGGTGCTGAAGGGCTTTCACGGCTTCCGCCTCAAGGAACTCTTCGACACCTATCCCGACGCACGCCTGATGTGGCTGCACCGCGACCCCGTCCAAGTCGCCGCGTCGCGCACCATGATGATGGCCGACATCGCCGAAGGCATCGTCGGTCCGGTCGACCTGCACGCCGAAGCGAAGAAGCACCTCGAGATGACTCGGGCCAGCATTGCCAACACGATGAGCAACCCGTTGGTCGACGATCCCCACATCTTGCACGTGCGCTACGCCGACTTCGTCGGCGACCACATCGGCACCGTTCGGCGCTACTACGAGTTCTGCGGTCGCGAGCTGTCGGACGACGCCGAAGCGACAATGCGCGCCTACCTGGCCGACAACCGGGGCGACCGCTACGGCAAATTCCGCTACTCCACCCAGTTGCTGACCGACATCGGCGAGGACCTGGAGGCGCTGCACGCCGAATTCCGGCCTTTTCGAGAGCGATTCGGTGTCGCCATCGAGAGCCGCGCCTGACATGACCGGTCCGCACCACCGCCTGTCGGTGCACAGCGTCACCTTCCAAGGCGAGTCGCTGGCCGAACTGGAAGCTCATTGGGCGGCACTCGGCGTGTCCCGGCTGAGCATCCTGGACGCCCAGCTGCTGGAGCCGCACTTCCCGATGTTGCTGCACGGCAACGCATATTCGGTCGAAGCCGTCTATCACCTGTTCGCCGGCGGCAAGCTGTCCGGCGAACCGCACGCCGCCCGTGACGCGCTGTCCGCCGTGATCGACGCGGCCGCCGCCGTCGGGACCCGCACCGTCTACCTGCTCACCGGCGGGCGCGGTGACCTCACCTGGGCGCAGGCCGCGGACCGCTTTTGCGCGATGGTCGGCCCCTGCGCGAGTCGAGCCAAGGCGGCCGGGGTGGCGCTGGCCATTGAGAATGCGTCAAGCCTGTACGCCGACATCCACCTGGCCCACACGCTGCGCGACGCCGTCACGCTGGCCGAGATGGCCGACCTGAGTGTATGCATCGACGTGTTTCACTGTTGGGCGGAGGGGGATTTGGAGGCGATGGTGCAGCGGGCCCTACCGCGGACGGCGCTGATCCAGCTGAGCGACTATGTGCTCGGCGACCGGGAGCTACCGGGCAGGGCGGTACCGGGCGACGGAACGATCCCGCTGGAAGCCATCGTCGCCCAGGCGCTCACCGGCGGCTACTCCCACGGTTTCGACCTGGAACTGATCGGTCCCCGCATCGACCGAGAGGGACACCTGGAAGCCGCGCAACGCGCATGCGTAGTCGTCAGCGCGATGCTCGAGAGGCTCGGTGCGTGAGCATGGCCTTAGGCGACGGGCCCGACGACACGGCGCTGCAGCAGGCCTGGACCGAATTCTGCGCGCGGCTGCAGCGAGCGGGCGAGCAGGCCTTCAAGCAGGCCAACCCGGTGTCGGGCGCCCATCGGGTCGACGCCTACCGGTTCCTCACCCAAAATCTCGGCCAGGCCTTCGATCTGGCGCTCGAAACGCGTGACACCCGCTACCCGGTGCTGCACACCTTCTGCGGCCCGACCCGCAAGCTGGGCGGCGACTGCGCCGACTTTACTTACCAGCAGGCGTGGATCGACGGGCGGTCGACCTACCGCCTCGTCGGGACGCGTGGCACTGCAAGGTTTTTCAACGTCACGGTTCAGGGGCCACGTACGTCTGGCCCGGGCGTGCTGCACGAGCCGTTCGGTGACATACCGGAGGCCAACCTGCTCGGTCATCAGCTTCAGGTCGGCGATGGCGGGGAAATCGAGCTTTACATCGGCGGACCCGAGCGCGGGCCGAACTGGCTGCCCACCACTACCGGCTCGCGGAAACTGTTCATTCGCCAGGGTTTCGACCGCTGGGACGAGCTGCCCGCGCAGGTTCGCATCGAACGAATCGACATGGACTACCCCAAGCCGTTGCCGTCGACGCCCGAGATGGTCGAGGCGATGCGCTGGGCGGGCGACTTCGTCACTGGCCTGATGGCGGACTGGCCCGAGTTCCCCTTCACCTACGGCGGCGTCGACCCCAACCGCCCCAACTCCTTTCCGCAAGTCGACGCGACCGACGCCGACGCCAGGCGCGGCCGGGCCGCCGCCAACATGTATTGGGAACTCGCGGACGACGAGGCGCTGATCCTCGAATTCGGCGCCCACGCCGGATTGTGGATGCTGACCAATATGGGCGTCTTTTTCAACAGCATGGATTACCTGTACCGGCCGGTGAGCTACACGCCGAGTCGCACGAAGACCGACGCAGACGGCCGCATCCGTCTCGTCATGGCGCATCGTGATCCGGGCGTGCACAACTGGATCGACACCCAGGGCTTCGCGTGCGGCAACCTGACCTACCGGCACATGCTCGAGGGCGCACCGGCCGCGCTGAACACCCAAGTCGTCAAGCACGACGAACTGCTCGCCGCCCTGCCGGCAGACACCGCGATGGTGAGCGCCGCCGAGCGCGCGGCGGCGATGTGGGAGCGCTTTCGCGGCATCCGCCGTCGTTACCTCCTGTAGACGAGGGGCTAGTTTTAGGTCGTGGCCGAAATCTCCGAAGACGAACTCGACGGGCTCGACGAGTTCTCGCTGTTATCCGAAAATGCCGAGCAAGCCGGTGTCACCGGCCCGCTGCCGGACGTGCAACGCGTGGGGGCGGGCGCCGGTGAGGACACGATCAGCGCGCTCCGGTGGGGTGGTACTGCCCCGCGGGTCGTCTTCTTGCACGGCGGCGGCCAGAACGCCCACACCTGGGACACCGTCATCGTCGGCCTGGGCGAACCCGCACTGGCCGTGGATCTGCCCGGGCACGGCCATTCGGCATGGCGCGAGGACGGCGACTACTCGCCGCAGCTGAACGCCGACGCCTTATTGCCCGCGGTGCGCGAGCACGCTCCCAGCGCCGATCTTGTCGTGGGCATGTCGCTGGGTGGGTTGACCGCGATACGGCTGGCCGCCGTGGCACCGGAACTGGTGAACGAACTCGTCCTGATCGACGTCACCCCGTCGGCGCTGCAGCGGCACTCGGAGATGACCAAAGAACAACAGGGCACCGTGGCGCTCATGCACGGCGAACGCGAATTCCCCAGCTTCCAGGCCATGCTGGATTTGACGATCGCCGCGGCCCCGCATCGCGAGGTGAAGGCGCTGCGCCGCGGCGTCTTTCACAACTCGCGCCGGCTGGAAAACGGCAACTGGACGTGGCGCTACGACGCCATCCGCAAGTTCCCCGACTTCGACGTCCTGTGGGAGGACGTGGACAGGCTTTCTGCACCCATCACCCTCATCCGCGGCGGCAACTCGGGATTCGTCAGCGACGACGATGCCGCGGAATTAAGCCGTCGCACAAGACATTTCCGAACCGCGCACGTTGTGGCCAACTCCGGGCACTCCGTGCAAAGCGACCAGCCGCTGGCCCTGATCGAGCTGCTGCGCGGGGTGCTCGACGCGCGGTGAGCCTACGGTGGGCACATGACTTCTGATCTGCCCGTCCGCATCGGTGTGCAACTACAACCTCAGCACGCGCCCCAGTACCGCCAAATCCGCGACGCCGTGCGCCGCTGCGAGGACATCGGGGTCGACATCGCGTTCAACTGGGACCACTTCTTCCCCCTCTACGGGGATCCCGACGGCGCGCATTTCGAATGCTGGACCATGCTCGGGGCCTGGGCCGAACAGACCTCGCGCATTCAGATCGGCGCGCTGGTCACCTGCAATTCCTACCGAAATCCCGAACTGCTGGCCGACATGGCCCGGACCGTCGACCACATCTGCGGCGGCCGGCTCGTGCTGGGGATCGGCTCGGGCTGGAAGCAGAAGGACTACGACGAATACGGCTATGAGTTCGGCACCGCCGGCAGCCGTCTGGACGATCTCGTCGGCGCGCTTCCTCGGATCAAGGCGCGGCTGGCCAAGCTGAATCCGCTGCCGACCCGCGACATCCCGATCCTGATCGGTGGCGGCGGCGAGCGGAAGACGCTGCGGCTGGTCGCCGAGTACGCCGACATGTGGCACAGCTTCACCTCCGCCGACGAGTTCCCGGCGAAGTCCGATGTGTTGACCCGGCACTGCGCCGACGTCGGCCGCGACCCGGCCAGCATCGAACGCTCGGCCGCCGTTCAGGTCCGCGGCGCGCTGGTCGAGAATGCCGAAAGGCTCGTCGACCTCGGCGTGACGCTGCTGACGGTGGGGTGTGACGGTCCGGATTACGACCTAAGCGCGGCGGAAGCGCTGTGCCGGTGGCGCGATGGTCGTTAAGGCCTTTCGCCGCAAGATTCCTCCGTCAAACGCCGGAAAATACGAGCCAACTCGTGAGAAACTTCTCGCGCTAGTTGGCCGAACCGGGTTTGAAAGAGACTCAACAACGCATGCCGAAGAAATACGGGGTCAAAGAAAAGGACCTGGTTGTTTCGCACATCCTGCACCTCTTGCTGACGGGAAAGCTGCGCAGCGGCGACCGCGTCGATCGCAATGAGATCGCGCTCGGCCTGGGCGTGAGCCGCGTTCCCATTCAAGAGGCGTTGGTGCAACTCGAACACGACGGCATTGTCTCCACCCGCTACCACCGGGGGGCGTTCGTGGAGCGATTCGACGAAGCGACCGTCCTCGAGCATCACGAACTCGAGGGCCTGCTCAACGGCATCGCCTCCGCGCGAGCGGCCACGAGTCCGACTCCGCGGATCCTGGGTCAGCTGGACGCGTTGATGCGATCGCTGCGCGCCGCCAAGGATTCGCGGGCCTTCTGCGACATCGCGGCGGAATACCGGCGCACGATCAACGACGAATACGCCGGGCCGCGGTTACACGCCACGATCCGCGCCTCGCAGAACCTGGTGCCCCGGGTGTTCTGGCTGATCTATCAAGGCAGCCGGGAAGAGATCCTCCCGTTTTATGAAGAGGAGACGTCGGCGATCAACCGGCGCGACCCCGAGGCCGCCCGGGCCGCGTGCGTCGGCCGCTCCTATCTGATGGCACAGACCATGCTGGCCGAACTTTCCCGGCGCCGGGTGTTCACCGCACCCGACGACATGGATCCGGTGGTGCCGGAACCGCTCGAAGTGCTCGCCGACGCCGAAGCCGTGGGCGTCGAGCCACTCGCGATCTAGAGGGGACGCTCCCCCGACGAAGCCGCCGTCGGGTCGATACGGTGGCAGGGATGAATGCCCGCGCGTTCCGAAGCACCCAGCGCCGCGGAAGGCTGTTCGGACTGGCCGCGACGATGCTGTTGGTGTGCGGCATGGCATTAGGCGGCCCGGCCACCCCCGCGGCTGCCGATTGGAACCAGTGCGCGCCCTCCGGCGTGGAGAGCGCCAGGGCCCTGCCCAAAGATCTGACCGAGAGTCAGCCCACCCCCCAGGAGGACCGGGACACGACCAACTCCGTCGAGCCGCTCAGCTCCGTCGAAGTCGGCGCGCTCGGCCTCGGCACACCGGGCGTGCTGACGGTGGGCACCCTGTCGGACGCCCCGCCCAACATCTGCATCAATCCGACCGGTGAATTCAGCGGCTTCGACAACTTGCTCCTGCGCGCCATCGCCGACAAGCTGCATCTGCAGCTCCGCTTCGTCAGCACGGACTTCTCCGCCCTGCTGGCTCAGGTGGCGTCCCGGCGTTTCGACGTCGGCTCGGCATCGGTGAAGGCGACCGACCAGCGCCGCCGGACCGTAGCGTTCACCAACGGCTACGACTTCGGCTTCTACTCCCTCGTGGTGCCCCCCGGCTCGCCGATCCACAAGTTCAGCGACCTGGCGGCCGGTCAGCGCATCGGCGTGGTCCAGGGCACCGTCGAGGCGAGGGTTCCGGGCGCCACCCACGCATCGATCTGACGCGTCTTGAGACTGGCATACAGGGTGGCGAAGCCGGGGTACTTCACCGGTTGCAGATGCAGGGTGTCCACGACATAGGACTCCTCGACGGTGCCCTGGACCACGCCGATGCGCTGACCGGCCGCCAGGTCGCTGAACTTGTGGATCGGCGAGCCGGGC
>NZ_LZJA01000312.1:0-25307 GCF_001666785.1 Mycobacterium sp. E3305
GCGGTGCGGCGACTGCCGACGGCCAGAATGCCCGCCACCCCGAGCGCCAGCAGTATGCCGCTTTGCGCGGGCGTCGATGCCAGGCCGAGAACCGGGGCACCGGTCGGGCCGGCGTGCGGATGCAGCGCAGCCGACACCAACCCGGCGATGCCGAACGCGGACACCAGCACGCCCTCGGCGAGCAGCATCCAGCGCCCGCTGTGGAAACGCCCCGGGTCCATCGGGACCCTGCGCAACCCCGACGTCGCCCCCGGGACTGGCCCCGCCGTAACCGGCATCGCGCGACCTCCAGCCTGAACAACAATCGCTACGACATCGGCTACCCATTGCGCCCGGTTCTACTCAAGGGGCCATTGGCTGCGAGGTGGCCAGATAACCGACGCGCGAGGCGGCGCGCGGAGCCCCCTGTCAGGATTGAACTGACGACCGCTCGCTTACAAGGCGAGTGCTCTACCACTGAGCTAAGGAGGCGGGATCAAACCGGTCCAAGCCTAAACGGTCACTCGCCGCTGTCGATCACACGCGTGGAGCGCACCGACCGGGACGCGGGACGCCGGCGGCCCGGCAGCGGAATGCGGTCCGCGATGTTGCTCAGCGGATTGACCACCATGGTCAGCGCGACGACGGCGTCCTGCAGCGTGGCGATCGCGGGCTCCAGCGCTTCCATCCCGGGCGTCAACCTCGCCAGGGTGTCGGCGACGTCCGTGAGCTGGTCCAGCGGTCCATTCTTCGCCGTCAGTTTGTCGACCAGGCCGCCCTCGCTGAGCAGCCGATCGGCCAGGCCATCCTCGGCCAGCAGCCGCTCGATCAACCCGTCCTCGGCGACGAGCTGGTCGGCCAGCCCGCCGGGCTGCAGCGTGCGGTGCAAGCCGCCGCCCTCCGCGGTCAGGCGGTCGAGCAGACCGCCCTCCGACGTCAGCATGTCGACCACCCCGCCAGGGCGCAGCAACCGGTCGATCGGCCCGTCCGGCGCCACCGCCCGCCCAAGGGGCGCGTCGTCGTCCAGCAGCCGGGCGAGCCGGTTGGCGCGGACGATCGCGTCGTCGAGCCCCCACATCGATGTCATGGCGGCCGATCCGGCGGTGCCGCCGTCGCCCAACGCCCGCTTCGCCACACCCACCGCCGCGCTCGCGACGGTCAGGCTGGCGTCGGCGGCGGCAAGTCCGACGCGTGCCGGGGCGGTCGCGGTCGCGACGATCCGTGCGGCGAAGTTCATTCCACGAGTCTATTCGCGACGCGGCGGCGTCATCCGGCGCAGGTCCAAGCCGATGCGCCGATTCCTGGCAGACTATTATCAGAGTGTTGGCACTGAGCTCCCAGCAATCACACAACATTTACGTAGGAAACGTTCAACTAAGGGGCGAAGAACCTGATGACCGCGGCATCCCCAAACGAAACGAAACCGGAGGCTCGCGTCCTCGTGGTCGACGACGAGGCCAACATCGTCGAGTTGCTCTCGGTCAGCCTCAAGTTCCAGGGTTTCGAGGTCCACACCGCGACCAACGGAGCCCAGGCGCTGGATCGGGCGCGCGAAGCCCGTCCCGACGCGGTGATCCTCGACGTGATGATGCCCGGCATGGACGGGTTCGGGGTCCTGCGGCGCCTGCGCGCCGACGGCATCGACGCCCCGGCCCTGTTCCTTACTGCCCGGGATTCGTTGCAGGACAAGATCGCCGGTCTCACCCTCGGCGGCGACGACTACGTGACCAAACCGTTCAGCCTGGAAGAGGTCGTCGCCCGGTTGCGGGTCATCCTCCGTCGGGCCGGCAAGGGCGGCGCCGAGCCCCGCAGCGCCCGCCTGACGTTCGCCGACATCGAACTCGACGAAGAAACCCACGAAGTGTGGAAGGCCGGCGAACCGGTCTCGCTGTCGCCGACCGAATTCACGCTGCTGCGTTACTTTGTCATCAACGCGGGCACCGTCCTGAGCAAGCCCAAGATCCTCGATCACGTCTGGCGATACGACTTCGGAGGTGACGTCAATGTCGTCGAGTCCTACGTGTCTTACCTGCGGCGCAAGATCGACACCGGCGAGAAGCGGCTCCTGCACACGTTGCGCGGAGTCGGCTATGTGCTGCGGGAACCGCGCTGAGCCCGGGCTCGGTCGCCGGCGCTAGCGAGGAATCACGCACATGGCCACACAGCATCGACGTGAGTTGCCGCTCCGCGTAGGGCTGGTCGCCGCCACCCTGGTGCTGGTGGCCTGCGGCCTGGCGGTCTCGGGCATCGCGGTCACGTCGATCCTGCGGCACAGCCTGGTTACCCGGATCGATCAGACCCTGCTCGACGCGTCCCGAGGCTGGGCGCAGGCCCCGCGGCGGCAATCGCCGCCGCCCTACGAGGGCCCGGACCCCGCCCGGCCGCCGTCGAAGTTCTATGTGCGCGGCATCGGCACCGACGGCACGCCGTACACCGCCATCAACGACCGCAACGCCGAGCCGGCGCTGCCGCCCAACAACGACGTGGGCCCCAACCCGACGACGCTGCCGTCGGTCAATGGGTCCGACATCCAGTGGCGCGCGGTCTCGGTGCGCGGCCCGCACGGCCTGACGACCGTCGCGATCGACCTGTCCGACGTCCAAAACACGGTCAGCTCCCTCGTCTGGCTGCAGATCGGAATCGGGGTCGCGGTGCTGGTCGTGGTCGGCATCGCCGGCTTCGCGGTGGTGCAGCGCAGCCTGCGGCCGCTGTCCGAGGTCGAGCGGACGGCCGCGGCGATCGCCGCCGGCCAGCTGGATCGCCGTGTGCCCGAACGTGATCCGCGCACCGAGGTGGGCCGGCTGTCGCTCGCCCTCAACGGGATGCTCGCGCAGATCCAGCAGGCGCTCGCGTCGTCGGAGTCGTCGGCCGAAAAGGCCCGCGGATCCGAGGAGCGGATGCGACGGTTCATCACCGACGCCAGTCACGAGCTGCGGACCCCGCTGACGACCATCCGGGGCTTCGCCGAGCTGTATCGCCAGGGCGCCGCACGCGATGTCGCCATGTTGCTGTCCCGGATCGAAAGTGAAGCCAGCCGAATGGGTCTGCTGGTCGACGACCTGCTGCTGCTGGCCCGCCTCGATGTGCAGCGGCCGCTCGAGCACAACCGGGTCGACTTGCTCGCGCTGGCCAGCGACGCGGTCCACGACGCGCAGGCGATGGACCCGAAACGCGCCATCACCATGGAGGTGCTCGACGGCCCCGGCACCCCGGAGGTGCTCGGCGACGAACCGCGGATCCGGCAGGTGCTCAGCAACCTGGTCGCCAACGCCTTGCAGCACACTCCGGAGAACGCCGACGTCACCGTCCGGGTCGGCACCAAGGGCGCCGACGCGGTGCTGGAAGTGGCCGACAAGGGACCCGGCATGACCGAGCAGGACGCATCACGGGTCTTCGAGCGGTTCTATCGCACCGATTCGTCGCGGGCACGCGCCAGCGGTGGTACCGGGTTGGGGCTGTCGATCGTCGACTCACTCGTGCGTGCGCACGGTGGCCACGTCAAGGTGACGACCTCGCCAGGGGAGGGCTGCTGTTTCCGCGTCACTCTGCCCCGCGTCAGCGAGGTGCCGGCCCAGGAGCCGGTTCACGCCAATTGAGCCAGCGCCGCCTTGATCTTGGCTTGGGCCTCGTCCATGGACTCCGGTGACGGATTGCGGTCGACGTTGGCGAACCCGAAGTCGCTCAGGCGGCGGGTGGGAAAGACGTGGACGTGCAGATGGGGCACCTCGAGCCCGGCGATGATCACCCCCGCGCGCTCGGTCCGGAAGGCCTTGCACACGGCCTTGCCGATGAGCTGACTCACGGCCATGATTTGGCCGAAGGTCGCGCCGTCGACGTCTTGCCACTGATCGATTTCGGCCCGCGGTACCACCAGCGTGTGGCCCTGGGTCATGGGCTCGATCGTCAGGAACGCGACCACGTCGTCGTCCTCGTAGACAAAGCGGCCGGGAAGTTCACGGTTGATGATCTTGGTGAAGATCGACGCCATGGCCCCAGCATAGGGGCGCCGAAGTTTTCGCCATGGCCGTGGTCGGCCTCACGGCACGACTGTGACGGCAATCCGGGCGATGAGTTGGACGCGCGCTGACGGTCAGTCCAGGAAAGGACCATCGACCCGCCAATCCCCAAGGAGTTCGACCATGTCACAGGTGCGCGTGCACAACTTCTCGGTTTCCCTCGACGGCTATGCCACTGGCAGTGGCCAAAGCCTCGATGCGCCTTTCGGGCATGCCGGCGGCCGCTTACACGAGTGGTTCTTCCGGACGCGCACCTTCCGGGCGATGCACGGCGAATCGGGTGGCACTAGCGGTGTCGACGACGCGCTGGCCGGCCAATGGCGGCCGGGCATCGGTGCGGAAATCATGGGGCGCAACAAGTTCGGGCCGCAGCGTGGCCCGTGGACGGGCCAGCCGGGCGGTGAGGAGTGGAAAGGCTGGTGGGGCGCCGAGCCGCCATTTCACACCCCGGTGTTCGTGCTCACCCACCATCCCCGGCCGCCGATCGAGATGGACGGCGGCACCACCTTTCACTTCGTCGACGCCGGTCCGGAGCAAGCTATCCAGCTGGCCCGTAACGCGGCGGGGGATCTGGATATCCGCCTCGGTGGGGGACCTTCGACCGTCCGCGAATTCATCGCCGCGGACCTCGTCGACCACCTTCACGTTGTGCTGGTGCCCATCATCTTGGGGCGGGGGGAGTCGTTGTGGGAGGGGCTTGAGGACTTCCAGCAGCGATTCACGGTGGAGTCGGTGAGCAGTCCCAGCGGCGTCACGCACCTGATCTTCAGGCGCCGCTGACCACGCGGTGGCATCATCCCTCCTGGCCGAACTCCATGACATCGAGGTTCCAGTACCCGCGCATGTTGGTGATCAGCCCCGCCTCGTTGACCTTATAGGTGAACACGCCGCGGACCCTGCTGGTGAGACCGCCCTCAAACTTGCTCTGTAGCACCAGGATATGAGCGATCTCATCGGGAGAGCTGGACGGGAAAGTCTCTTCGCACGTGATGGTCAGCTGATTCTTGGCGATGTTGTTGTCGAAGAACTCGCCGACGGCGGCCTTGCCGCGCACGCCGGTGCCATCGGGGTTGGTGACGGACTTGCCGATCGGATCCTCGATGACGACGTCGTCGGTCATCAGCGCTAGCCAGCCGTCCCGGTCTTTGCCTTGCGCGCAGCGCCACGACGACTGCGACGCGGCTAGCGCGGGGGATTGAGCGGTTTGGGTCATGATCATCTCTCCTATCACTAGATTGCGCACGCCGCGCGTGCGCCTTCCTCGGTTGCCTTGCGGATCAGTCCCAGCCCGGTGCAGTCACCGGCAGCCTGCACCTGGGCGCCGGGCAGGGCGGCGACCAGCGCGTCGAACAAAGTGGTGTCGGGTTCGACCGTTCCGGCCAGCACGACGCTGTCGGCCTGCAACCGCCGGCTGGTGCCCCCCGCGGGCGTGAACAGCACCGCGTCGCCGGCGATCCGTTCCACGGTCGCCCGGACATGCACGGTGACGCCGAGCCGGTCGAGGCGATCCATGTGCTCAGTCCTGCGTTTGTTGCCCACTTCCGGGGCGATGTTCCTGCCGGATTCGAGCATCGACACCAACCGGCCCCGGCTCGCCAGGAATTCGGCCAGCTCCAGGGCGACCAGGTCACCGCCGACGATGACGACCCGGCGCCCGAACGGCATCCAGGCGCGACTGGCCAGCCGAACCGCGCCGGGCCGCAGGAGCCGTTGCCGCCAGCCGCCGAGCGCGGCAGCCCCCAGCCGCTGCCAGGTCGGTGCGCCCGATCGGGCTTGGCCGCCGAGCAATTCGCGCAATCCGGGTCCGCTATACACGTGCGGCAGGTCGGACCCCGGGATCGCCGGCACGGCCACCCGGCCCCCGGTGGCCACGACCACCGCGTCCGGGTCGGTGTCGACGACGTCCTGAGTCGAAACCGCCCGGCCCAAGCGGACTTCCGCGCCGCTGAGGTCGATCTCGTCGCGCAGGTAGCGCAGGAACGGCTGGTTCTCCGGATGCAGGACCGACGCCCAGCGCAGCGCCCCGCCCAGCGCGGCGCCGCGTTCGAAAAGCGTGACGCGGTGACCGCGTTGGGCGGCGACCCGCGCGGCCTCCAGCCCGGCCGGCCCGCCGCCGACCACCACCACGCGCTTGGCGCGCGCCACCGGAGCCGCGGCCAATTCACGTTCTTTGCCGGTACGCGGATTGACGGCACAGTCGACCGAGAAACGCTGTTCCATTGCGTCGATGCAGTTTTCGCACGAGATGCACCTGCGGACCCGGTGTGCCTGCCCGTCGCGCACCTTGCGCGGCAGGTCGGGATCGGCCAACAGGGGACGCCCCATGGCGATGAAATCGGCGCGCCCGTCGGCCAGGATCCGTTCGGCGCGGGCCGGGTCGTGGATGCGGCCGACGGCGATCACCGGCACGTCGACCACCTGCTTGACGGCGGCCGCGGCCCCGACGTTCAGCTCGTCCCCGTCGTCGGCGCCGTTGACCATTCCGGTCACCAAACGATCGATGACACCGCCGCTCACGTGGAACGCGTCCACACCGGCCGTCACGAACTCCGGTGCCAATTGCGCCGTCTCGAAGATGGGCCGCCCACCCGCGACCCGTTCGTAGCCGGAGACGCGCAACGTGATCGGCAGGGCGGTACCGATCTCGGAGCGGATCGCGGCCAGCGCCTCCAGCACAACCCGCGCCCGACCGCGCGCCGAATCGCCACGATAGTCGTCGGTGCGCCGATTGCGTTGCGGGGCAAGGAAGGAGCCCAGCAGCATGTAGCCGTGCGCGGCGTGCAGCTCGATGCCGTCGTAGCCGGCCTCGACGGCCCGCCGAGCCGCGGCCTTGAACAGATCGAGTACGGCGCACAGCTGTTGCTTGCTGATCTCGGCCGACGGGCGCCCGGTGAGGTAGGACGGAATCACCGACGGTCCCAACGACGTGACCCCGAAGATCTCGGGTCCCAGGCCGTCGGGACCGGCGTGCACGATCTGGGGCTGGATCTTGGCGCCGTGTTGGTGCACGACCTCCACCAGGGCCCGATGTGCGTCGACGGCCTCGTCGGTGGCCAGGTGCAGTCCGCCGGGCGTCTCGGGGTGGTGGTGGTCGATCCCGGTGGCGCCCAGCGTGATCAGGCCGACGCCGCCCTTGGCGCGGGCGGCGAAGTAGTCGCGGGTGCGCTCCGACGGCAGCCCATCGGGAGTGCCGTACATGGTCTCCATCGGAGACATGACGACGCGGTTGCGCACCGTCATGGCGCCGATTCGGCCCGGCGCCATCAGGTGACCGAACCCGGTCACTTGCGACTCAGCGGCTGGGAGTTACCGGTCGGCGTCCGTGTACCGGATGACGCCGCGAATGTTCTTGCCGTCCAGCATGTCCTGGTAGCCCTCGTTGATCTGCTCGAGGCGGTACTGGGTGGTCACCATGTCGTCCAGGTTCAGCTTGCCGGCCTGGTACATCGACAGCAGCTGCGGGATGTCGTACTGCGGGTTGCCGCCACCGAAGATGGTGCCCTGCAGGTTCTTCTGCATCAGGGTGAGCATGGCCAGGTTCAGGTTGACGTTGGTGTCCAGCAGGCTGCCGATGGCGGTCAGCACGCAGGTGCCGCCCTTCTGGGTGATGTTGAGGTAGTTGTCGATGTCGGCACCGTGCAGTTCGCCGACCGTGACAACGACCTTGTGGGCCATCAGGCCGTAAGTGACCTCCATGATGCCCATCAGCGCGGCGTTGATGTCGGGATAGACGTGCGTGGCGCCGAATTTCAGCGCCTGATCGCGCTTCCATTCGACCGGGTCGATCGCGAAGATGTAGCGCGCACCGGCGTTCACGGCGCCCTGCAGCGCGGCCATGCCGACCCCGCCGACGCCCACGATGGCGACGTCCTGGCCCGGCCGGATGTCGGCGGTGCGGACCGCCGAGCCGTAACCGGTGGTGACGCCGCAGCCGACCAGCGCGGCCACCTCGAACGGTACGGACGGGTCGATCTTCACCACGGAGCTGCGGTGCACCACCATGTACGGCGAGAAGGTGCCCAGCAGCGTCATGGGGAAGACGTTCTGGCCACGCGCTTGGATGCGGAACGTGCCGTCGGAGACCGCGGCACCGCCGAGCAGGCCGGCTCCCAGGTCGCACAGGTTGCGCATGCCGGCCTGGCAGGTCGCGCATTGCCCGCAGGACGGGATGAACGACAGCACCACGTGGTCACCCGGGGCGATGTCTTCGACGCCTGGGCCGACCTCGGTGACGATGCCGGCACCCTCATGCCCGCCCAGCACCGGGAAGCCGGCCATCGGGATTCCGCCGGTGACGAGGTGGTGATCGGAGTGGCACATGCCGGCCGCTTCCATCTGGATCTTGACCTCGTGCGCTTGCGGGTCGCCGATCTCGATTTCCTCGATGGACCAGGGCTGGTTGAACTCCCAGATCAGTGCGCCTTTTGTCTTCACGATGGTCCTGACCCCATTTCGCCTTTGAATCGATCAGCGCTGTCCGGCCCGTTGTGCCGGACAGCTTGGTGACGGGCGCCACAGCACCCTTGTCGCGTCAGCATAGCGCGTGCAACAAATCAAATGCTTGGTTGGTCCGTCCTCGGTCCGCGGTCACCAGATCGGAACCGGCGCCTGGCCGAGCGGGTAGTAGCCGGGCAGCTTCTCGCCGGCGATGCTGCGCTCGATCCGCTTCTGCATGCCGGTGCTGAGGTCGCCCGACTCGATCAGGGTCGCGAACATCTTCGCGACGTGGCCGAAGTCGAAGAAGTCTCGCTGCCACTCGATGAGATTGTCGGCGTTGAGGCGAAACCAGCTGCCGCCGATGCCGTAGATCTCGTCCTGGGTGCCGTCCGACTTGTTGACGATCTGCTTCCAGAAGCCGACGATCTCGCCCTGCTTCTCGTCGATGAGGACCTTCTGGTACTCGTACACCCAGTTCTCCAGGCCTTCCATCTCGAGACCGAGGGCGATGTCGCGGATCTCGTCGACGCCGACGCACATCACGTCTTCCTTGGGGCCGATGTTCCAGCCGTACGTGGCGTCCTGGGCGTAGAAGTCGGCCAACGGCCGCCAGTCACCGGCCTTCTCGCAGTCCTTGTTGGCCTGCAGCCAGCGATCGACCCATGTCTCGAGTTCCTCACGTGACGCCATCGTCAGTCTCCCTTGTCTTCTTTGATGAACAGTGCATGCGTTGGGCACATCTCGACCGCGCGTTCGACTTCGTCGCGGGCGTCCTCGGGCGGTTCGGGATCAAGGATCTCGACCTTGCCCCGTTTGGGCACTCGGAAGTAGTCCGGTGCCTCCAGTTCGCACATGGCATGCCCCTGGCAGAGATCCAGATCCGCTTCGATTCGAAAACCCATGAGTGGTCAGGCTTTCCGCTTGCGGTAGCGCACCTTCGCCGGGCGGGCAAGCTGGACGACCATCTTGGAGTGGTCGTTGTGATAGCTGTCGGCCGGCTGTGCCATTTCGAACTCGTACTCGCGAAGGAGAACCGAGAAGATCGCTTTGATCTGCATCTGGGCGAAAGCGGCGCCCACACAGCGATGCCGGCCGGCGCCGAACGGAATCCAGGTCCAACGGTTGACGATGTCGGCTTGCTCGGGCTTGTTGTAGCGGTCGGGGTTGAACGCGTCCGGGTCGGGGAAGTCCTCGGGAATCCGGTTGCTGATCGCCGGGGAGGCGGCGACGAAGTCCCCCTTGTGAATCGGGAAGCCCTGCACCTCGAACTCGCCCTGCGCCACGCGCATCAGGATGATCAGTGGCGGGTGCAGCCGCAGGGTCTCCTTGACCACGTTGTCCAGTTTCGGAATCGACCGCAGCGCATGGAAACTCACCTCTTGCCCGTCGGCGTACAGCTCCTCGAGCTCGGCCAGCACCTCGGCGTAGACCTCGGGGTGGCGGATCAGCTCGATCAGCGTCCACGCGGAAGTTCCGGAACTGGTGTGGTGCCCCGCGAACATCAATGAGATGAACATCCCGGTCACCTCGTCGGCCGAGAAGCGCGGTTTGCCCTCCTCGTCCCTGATCGAGACCAGCACGTCGAGCATGTCGCGGTCGGACTTGTCCTTCGGCGGGTTGGCCAGTCGCTGGTTCATGATCTCCTGCACCAGCGCAACGAGTTTGACGCGGGCTTCGTCACGCCGCTTGAAGCTTTCGATCGGCAGGTAGGGGTCGACGTAACACAACGGGTCGGTGCCGCGTTCCAGCTCGTGGTAGTACTCCGCGAAGCGGTGGTCAAGCTGGTTGCGGAACTTGACGCCGATCAGGCAGGCCGTCGAGGTGTAGATGGTCAGCTCGGAGAAGAAGTCGAGCAGCTCGATCTCACCCTCGTCGCCCCAGCCGGCGATCATCCCCTTGACCTGCGCCTCGATGGTGGCGGCGTGGCCCTTCATCTGCTCGCCGCGTAGCGCCGAGTTGTGCAGCATCTCCTTGCGCCGCTCCGGGCTGGCGTCGAACACCACGCCCTTGCCGAAGATCGGCGCCATGAACGGGTACGCCGCCGCCTGGTCCAGATCCTCGTCGGCCGAGCGGAAGAAGAACTCGTTGGCGCCGGCACCGGAAAGCAGGATGACGTGCTTATCGACCAGCTGGAACCAGCCGACGTCGCCGCACTCTTCCCGCACCCGCTTCATCAAACCGATTGGGTCCGTGCGGAATTCCTCGAGGTGACCGTGCTCTTCCTCGCCGCCGGAAACGCGGGGCACGATAGCGGTGTTCGCCGTAGTTGCATCAGCCATGTCCTGGCATCCCTTCTTCGCCGAGTGCGAGCTTCTGGCGATCCTTCTTGTCGGCCAACGGGGCTTCGGGCTGAAGCTCCATGTTGGCGATGAAGCCACCGCGCGGGGTCTCGGCGACAAACGTGATGGCGCGCGCCAGGTCCGCCGCCCGCAGGAAGTAGTCGTGACGGGCCTGGCCCCACTTGGCCCAGTCCTCCAGGGCGGGGCCGATCTTCTCGGCCGGCAGGCTCCAGCCCATCGACGTCTTCGTCGGTCCGGGGTGCACGATCGAAGCCCGCACGCCGGTGCCCTCGAGCTCCATCTGGAAGTTGGTGACCATGGCGACGAGCGCGGCCTTGGCGGCCCCATAGGCGCCCATGTGCGGCCGCTGGCGCAGGGCGACGTCGGAGCCGACGAAGATCAAGTCGCCGCGCTGCCGCTCCAACATGCCCGGAAGGACGGTGGAGGTCAACCGGAACGCGCCGACCAGATGGATCTGCAGCTGTGACTCGAATTCGTCGCCTGCGATCTCGGCGAGCTTGCCGAAGTAGGTGTCGCCCGCGCCGGCCACCAGCACCTCGATAGGCCCGAGCGCGTCGACAGACTGTGCGACAAAGGATTTCACTGAGTTGGGGTCCGTGACGTCCAGATGGAATCCGACCGCCTCGCCGCCTTCGGCGTTGATCTTGCCGACGATGTCGTTGAGTTTCTCTACGCGCCGGGCACCGAGGGCGACCGGAAAGCCATGCGCCGCGAGCTCGATGGCGGTGGCCTCTCCGATACCGGACGAGGCGCCGGCCACGATCGCCGGCCGTCGTTCGGGCAGGGGGTCGAAGCGGGGCATTCAGCGGACCTCCACGGTCATCGGTAGGTGAGCGAATCCGCGGACGTTGCTGGAGTGGACGCGGACGGCGTTGGCCTCGTCCACCTCATATCCGCGGATTCGCTTGAACAACTCGGTGAGCGCGACCCGGGCTTCCATCCGCGCCAGATGCGCGCCCAGGCAGAAATGTGCGCCACTGCCGAAACTCAAGAGTTTGGGCCCGATTTCGCGCCCGATCAGATAGTCGTCGGGGTTGTCGAACACCCGCTCGTCGCGGTGGCCCGAACCGGGCAACAGCAGCAGGACGTCGCCCTCGGGGATGGTGGTGTCGTAGAGGGTGAGCTCCCCGGACACGGTGCGGGCCAGGATTTGGCTGGAGGTGTCGTAGCGCAGGGTCTCCTCGACCCACTGCGGCACCAGTGCAGGGTCGGCATAGACCGGAGTCAGTTGATCCGGGTTCTTGTGCCCCCAAAAGGCCGCATTCGCAAGCAGTTTGGTGGTGGTCTCATTTCCGGCGATCACCATCAAGAACATGAAGCCGAGCACTTCGTCGTCGGTGAGGCGGTCGCCGTCGATCTCGGCCTCCAGCAGCGCCGAGGTCAGGTCGTTCGTCAATTTCTTGCGCCGCTCGGCCACCATGCCCTGGTAGTAGACGATCAGGTTGATGGAGGCCTCGACCGCCTCCGGCGGCACGTCGGTGACGCCCTCGTCGCGGTGCATCACGCCGTCGGCCCAGGCCCGGACCTGAACTCGATCCGGCTCGGGAACGCCCATCAACTCGGAGATGACGTCCATGGGCAGCTTTCCGGCGAACTCGTCGACGTAGTCGACCGTGCCGTCCGCTGAAGACCTGGCCTTTTCCAGCATGGTGTCCAGGTGTCGGGTCGCGATCTCGGTGACACTCGGCTCCAGCTCCCGAATCCGCCTGGGGGTGAACCCTTTCGAAACGAGCGTCCGCAGCCGCAGATGCGCGGGGTCGTCCATCGCCAGAAAGGACATCGTCTTGGACGCGTGCGGGCCGCGCGACGCCGGATCCAGCGAGACGCCGTACTTGTTGGACAGCGTGGTGCTGTTGCGGAACCCCTGCAGCACGTCTTGGTGCCGCGACAGCGCCCAGAACTTCAGCTCGTCGTTGCGATACAGCGGCGCCTCGTCGCGCAGCCGCTTGTAGTACGGATACGGATCTTCGTGGAAGTCGTAGTCGTAGGGATCGAGGACCAGCTCGTGGTCGCCAACATGAACGGTCATTCGGTGCTCGTCTCCTGGCTCGTCTCTCCGGCGCCGGTGAGGATCAGCCGCACCACGTAGGCCAGCCGGTCGGCGATCTCGCGGTAGGTGAATTCGCCGCTGCCGGCCTGCACCAGCGCCCCGAAGAACGACATCTCCAGCGCGGAAACGGCGGTGGGATCGGCGTCGGGGCCCATGGCGGACGTGATCCTGCGGTGGATCTCCGCGCCGATCCGGTCGCGCGCGGCGGCCACCGCGGGCTCTGCGCCGCCGCTGAGCAGCGCCGTCGTGCATGCGGCGCTGACCTCGGGTTCGTCGGCGACCACCAGGGCCAGGTGGCGCAAAACCTGCTCGACCCGGTTGGGCATCGATTCGTTGACGTCGGTGAAATAGGGGACCTGCCGCACCAGGTCGAGGTAGACCTCGGCGATCAGGTGGTTCTTCGAAGAGAAGTACGTGTAGGCGGTGGCGGGGGCGACCTTGGCGCGGGCCGCGACCGCGCGGACCGTGAGGTCCGCGTACGACTTCTCCCGCAGCGTCTCGATGCCGGCCGCCAGCACCTTGCGGAACGTCTCCTCTTGGCGGCGGTTGCGCGCCGGCGGACCGCTCTGGTGTTCGGCCTGAGACGTGATCGTCACCAGTGCATCGCTGGACACATGTCCAAGCTATCGGACGGACGAGACCGGAAGCAAGCCTGATCGGCAAAGATGCCCGTTAATGTGGCATTTTTCGCCCGGCAACCGCCGGCATCGAGATCGGCCCTTGCACCGTGGATGGCGCGGCAGCTATGGTTCGATCGGACGATATCGGACAACTGTCCACTTGGTTCGCATGCGCGATTGCCGCACAGACGGGAGCGGGAGATGGCCTTGCTGGCCGACGGCGTGAGCACACTTTTCATCGACGGCAAGATGTCGCCCGGCAGCGCCGGCACTTTCCCGACGATCAATCCGGCGACCGAGGAAGTCCTGGGGGCGGCGGCCGACGCCGACGCCGACGACATGGCCCGTGCCATCGACGCCGCTCGGCGCGCCTTTGACGAGACGGACTGGTCGCGCGACACCGAACTGAGGGTGCGGTGCGTGCGGCAGCTGCGCGCGGCGATGCAGCAGCACCTCGAAGAGCTGCGCGACCTGACCATTGCCGAGGTCGGCGCGCCGCGAATGCTCACGAGCATCGCCCAGCTGGAGGGTCCGGTCAACGATCTCGCGTTCGCGGCCGACACCGCCGAATCCTACGAGTACAACCAGGATCTCGGCGATGCGTCGCCGATGGGTATCCCCACCCGTCGCACCATCGCCCGTGAGGCTGTCGGCGTCGTCGGAGCCATCACCCCGTGGAATTTTCCCCATCAGATCAACCTCGCCAAGATCGGGCCCGCGCTGGCCGCCGGTAATACCGTCGTCCTGAAGCCGGCGCCCGACACCCCTTGGTGTGCCGCCGTGCTCGGGGAACTCATCGCCGACCACACCGACTTTCCACCCGGTGTGATCAACATCGTGACGTCCAGCGACCACGGCGTTGGTGCGCTGCTGGCCAAAGACCCTCGGGTGGACATGGTTTCGTTCACCGGGTCGACCGCCACGGGCCGCAGCGTGATGGCCGACGGCGCCGCGACCATCAAGAAGGTGTTCCTCGAGCTGGGCGGCAAGTCGGCGTTCATCGTCCTCGACGACGCCGACTTGAGTGGCGCGGTGGGGATGGCCGGATTCTCGGTGTGCATGCACGCCGGGCAGGGGTGCGCGATCACCACCCGGTTGGTGGTGCCGCGCGCGAAGTATGACGAGGCCGTCGCCATCGCGGCCGCCACAATGGGTGGCATCAAGGCGGGTGACCCCACCGATCCCGGAACCATCTGCGGTCCAGTGATTTCGGCGCGCCAGCGGGACCGGATCCAGGGCTACCTCGACTCGGCCATCGCCGAGGGCGGGACGTTCGCCTGCGGTGGCGGCCGGCCGGCCGACCGCGAAGTCGGCTTCTTCATTGAGCCCACGGTGATCGCGGGACTGGGCAACGACGCGCGCTGCGCACGCGAGGAGATCTTCGGGCCCGTCCTGACGGTGATTCCACACGACGGCGACGACGACGCCGTCCGCATTGCCAACGATTCGCCATATGGGTTGTCGGGCACCGTATTCGGCGCCGACCCGGATAGGGCGACGCGGGTCGCCGCGCGGGTCCGCGCGGGCACCATCAATGTCAATGGCGGGGTGTGGTACTCGGCCGACGCGCCCTTCGGCGGCTACAAGCAGTCCGGAAACGGTCGCGAGATGGGTCTGGCCGGTTTCGAGGAATACCTGGAACTGAAGACCATCGCGACGGCGATCTGACCAGAGGAGCTAGACAGCATGCGGTTTGAGAACAAGGTCGGCATCGTCACCGGGTCCGGCGGCGGCATCGGCCAGGCCTACGCCGAGGCGCTCGCGCGCGAGGGCGCGGCGGTGGTAGTCGCCGACATCAATGCGGAGGCGGCCGAGGGGGTGGCCAAGCAGATCTCCGCCGACGGCGGCACGGCGATCAGCATCCCGGTCGACGTGTCCGACCCGGCGTCGGCCAAGGCGATGGCGGATCGCACGCTGGCGGAATTCGGGGGCATCGACTACCTGGTCAACAACGCGGCGATCTTCGGCGGCATGAAGCTGGACTTCCTGCTCACCATCGACCCCGAGTACTACAAGAAGTTCATGAGCGTCAACCTCGACGGCGCGTTGTGGTGCACGCGCGCCGTCTACAAGAAGATGGCCAAGCGCGGCGGTGGGGCGATCGTGAACCAGTCGTCCACGGCGGCGTGGTTGTACTCGAACTACTACGGCCTGGCCAAGGCCGGGGTGAACGGTCTGACGCAACAGCTCTCCCGCGAGCTGGGCGGCCAGAACATCCGGATCAACGCGATTGCGCCCGGCCCCATCGACACCGAGGCGAATCGGACGACCACCCCGCAGGAGATGGTCGCCGACATCGTCAAGGGTCTTCCCCTGTCACGCATGGGAACTCCCGAGGATCTGGTCGGGATGTGCCTCTTCCTGCTGTCCGACGAGGCATCGTGGATCACGGGGCAGATCTTCAACGTCGACGGCGGGCAGATCATCCGGTCATGAGTGATCACTACAAGCTGGGTTACATCGGTCTGGGCAACATGGGCACCCCGATGGCCACAAAGATGACCGAGTGGCCGGGCGGGGTGACGGTTTACGACATCCGGACGGATGCGATGACACCGCTGGCGGAGAAGGGCGCCGGCCTG
This sequence comes from Mycobacterium sp. E3305, assembly GCF_001666785.1. Lineage (NCBI taxonomy): Bacteria > Bacillati > Actinomycetota > Actinomycetes > Mycobacteriales > Mycobacteriaceae > Mycobacterium > Mycobacterium sp. E3305. The sequence continues at coordinate 15,985 of NZ_LZJA01000312.1, forward strand.
GCCGACAGTGTCGCCGACGTCGCGTCCGCCGACATCGTCCACGTCACCGTGCTCAACGACGACCAGGTACGTGAGGTCGTCGCCGAGCTGGCGGCCCACGCCAAGGCTGGCACGGTAATCGCGATCCACTCGACCATCTGCGACACCACGGCCGCGGAACTGGCGGCCGAACTCAGACCGCAGGGCATTCACGTCGTGGACGCACCCGTCAGCGGCGGTACGGCCGCCGCCGCGAAAGGCGAGCTGGCGACGATGGTCGGGGCCGATCGCGAGGTGTACGAGCGGATCAAGCCGGCGTTCAAGCACTGGGCGACGGTCGTCATCCACGCCGGCGAGCCGGGCGCGGGGACGCGAATGAAGCTGGCCCGCAACATGTTGACGTTCACGTCGTACGTCGCGGCGTGTGAGGCCATGAACCTGGCCGAGGCCGCGGGCCTGGATCTGCAGGCGCTGGGCCGGGTGGTGCGGCACACCGATGCCCTCACCGGCGGGCCGGGCGCGATCATGGTCCGCGACGACATGAATGACCTTCGGCCGGAACACTTTCTGTATCAGCCGTTCATGCACACCCGTGGTCTGGGGGAAAAGGACCTGAGCCTGGCGTTGGCGTTGGGCGAGGCGGTGTCGGTCGACCTGCCCCTGGCCAGGCTGGCGTACGAGGGGCTGGCGGCTGGCCTCGGGCTGCCACACACAGAGAAAGAGGCGTGATGGACGAACTTCGCCGCAAGGGCCTCGAGAAGATGAACGAGGTTTACGGCTGGGAAATGCCCAACATCGAGGGCGACGCGTATTTTGACCTGACCGTCGACCACCTGTTCGGCAGCATCTGGACGCGACCCGGATTGTCGATGCGCGACAAGCGCATCATGACATTGACCGCCGTGACCGCTGTCGGAAACCGCGACCTGGCCGAGATTCAGATCAACGCCGCGCTGCTCAACGGGGAGCTCACCGAAACCGAGTTGAAGGAGATGGCCGTCTTCCTCACCCACTATCTCGGGTTCCCGCTGGGTTCCGCGCTCAACGGCGCCGTCGACGCCGTCGTCGCCAAGCGCAGGAAGGCCGCGGCCAAAGGGGCGGGGGAGGACAAGAAGGCCAACGTGGACGCCGCGTTGAAGATGCACTCCGGCGACAAGGACTGACTAGGCGTGCCGGGAAGCCTCCTGTGCCAGCTGGACTCTCGAGCTGATGCCGAGCTTGGAATAGACGTGGCTGAGATGTGCCTGCACGGTGCGCGCCGAGACGAAAAGCCGTGCGGCGATGTCCTTGTTCTGCAGTCCTTCGCTGACCAGCCTGACCACGTTGATTTCCGCGGGGGTCAGTGACGCCCAGCCCGTTGCGGGTCGCTTGCGTTCACCGCGGCCGCGCCGCGCATAGGCGATCGCTTCCTCCGTGGACAGGGCCTCTCCTTCGGCCCGAGCCCGGTGGAATTCGTCGTCTCCCAACGCGTCGCGCAGGGCCGCGACGGCGGCGTCATGTGCGGCGTCGTGAATCTTGAATCGCACATGCCCGGTTCGTTCTCGTTCTGAGGTTGCCGCTCCCAACAGCCGCGCGGCTTCTCGGTTCGCGCCTGCGCCCGCCGCGAGGGTGGCTAGGCATTCCATGACGTCAGGAAGGACGAAGTACGCCTTGTGGTCGACCGCTCCGGCAAGCGCGCCGTGGGCGTCGCGTTCCGCTTGCTCCCAGTCTCGTTGGGCGATCGCGACCCGCGCACGCTTCACCAGGGCGAGCACCCGATGAACCCCCGGGGCGACGGCAACGGCGTCGTCGGCGCAGCGGCGCGCCGATGTCAGATCCCCCTGTGCGAGCGAGATTTCCGCCAGCGGAATGACGTTGACGACAGCGAGTTCAGGCTGGACCTTCAGCCGCTGCCATGCCGCCTCGCCGGCGCGGGCCGATGCGTCCACATCCCCCGCGGCGACCATCGCGACGGCCAGCGCGGCGTACGCGTAGCCCTGGTTGAAGGGTCCGAGGTCTGTGGCGGCTTCAACGGCTGCATTCGCGGCCACCCGCGCCGCGCTCGTGTCACCGGTGTAGGCGAGCATGTGGCCCAGGCTGACGAGGCTGGCCATCTTCCACGTTTCGTCGTGGGCCGTGTCCGACTCGGCAACCAGCGCCCGGAATTGTGCAATGGCGCCCACCAGATCTCCCTCCCACCACTGCGCCAAACCGATACACCACCGGCACCCGCGAGAGGCGTAGCCGTCGCCGATCGCGTCAGCGATGTCACGGCCTTCTTCACCGGCCGCGCGTGCCGCGACCGGATCCCCCTTGCCCGTGACGGCCGCGAAGGCCTGGAACGCGAGGATCTGGTTCAAACTCCAGTCATCTCCCACGGTGCGAGCGAGGCCGAGCGCTTCGTCGAAGTACGAGCCGGCAACGGCCGCATCGTAGGCGGCGATGATTCCGCAACCTGCAAGCGCGCGAACCACCAACGCCGGGTCGTCGATCTCACGGGCGAGCGCCAGAGCTTCCAACGCCATGTCCATGTTGTCGTGGATGGTCTGCGCGCCCTCGAGTATCGCTTTGTCCGCGAGCGCCCGGGCGCGGACGGGGAGCGGCACCTCCACGTCGTGCGCGGCGGCGTCCGCCAGCGCCACGTCGAACCAGGCTGTGCCCTCCCGCAAACGGCCGCGAGTGGTCCAAAGCGGTTGTAAGACCGAGGCTAGCCGCAACGCCTGCGAGATCTCGGCGTTTTCCCGGCACCACGCGAATGCCGCGCGCAGGTTGTCCATCTCGATGGCGGCCTGCTCGATGCGGCTCTGATGAGCGGTGCGCCCCGGCACGTCGAGCTCTGCTGCCAGCGCAACGTAGTGGTCGCGGTGGCGACCGCGCACGGCGTCGGCCTCACCGGACTCGCCGAGCTTCTCCAGGGCGTACTGGCGAATCGTCTCCAGCATTCGGTAACGCGCGCCGCAGTGCGTATCCTCGGCCACCACGAGGGACTTTTCGATCAACAGTGTGAGCTGGTCGAGTGTCTGATACCGCTCGACGTCACTTTCGCCGCAAACCTCCTGGGCCGCATCGAGATCGAAGCCGCCCATGAACACTGCGACGCGGCGGAACAGGACTCGTTCGGGTTCGGTCAGTAGCGCGTGCGACCAGTCGACCGAGGCCCGCAACGTCTGCTGGCGGCGTACGGCTGTTCGCGAACCGCCGGTCAGGAGCCGAAAGCGGTTGCGCAAGCTGTCGAGAATCTGCTCCAACGACAGTGCCCGAACCCGCGCGGCGGCCAGCTCTATCGCCAGCGGGATTCCATCGAGACGCCGGCAGATCTCGATGACCGTTTCCGAATTATCCTTGGTCACAGTAAAATCGGGCCGGACGTGGCGGGCGCGGTCGGAAAAGAGGGTCACCGCCTCGTCAGCCAGGGTCAGTGAGGGCACCGCCCACGCGACCTCGCCGGCCACCCGCAGCGGTTCACGGCTTGTCGCGAGGATGGTCACGCCCGGGCAAGCCGCCAACAGCGCGACCGAGAGCGAGGCGCAGGCGTCGATCAGGTGCTCGCAATTGTCGAGGAGGACGAGCATGCGCCGGCCGGCTACGAAACGTGTGAGCGTGTCGATTGTCGAACGCCCCGCCTGGTCGGGCAGCCCCAACGCTCGCGTCACCGTGACCGGGACAACGCCGGAATCGGCGATGGGCGCCAGGTCGACGTACCACACCCCGTCTTCGAAATCGTCATCGAGCCGGTCCGCAATCTGCACCGCCAGCCGGGTCTTTCCCACGCCGCCGGCGCCCGTGAGCGTCACCAACCGTCCGTCGGTGATGATCCGTCGCACGGCCTCGACCTCGGCGCCGCGGCCGACGAAACTGGTGAATTGCGGCGGAAGATTCAAGCGCCCTGTGTGTTTCGTCGAGCGGAGCGGCGGAAAGTCGTTGCGGAGGTCGGCGTGACAAAGCTGCGTCACCCGTTCGGGCCGCGGCAGATCCCGCAGCGGGTGGGTGCCCAGCTCAAGCATCCACGCGTCGGGAGGCAGCCCGTCGGCGAGCAGGTCGCTTGTCGTGGCCGATAGGACCGTCTGGCCGCCGTGAGCCAGGTCGCGCAGCCGCGCGGCGCGGTTTATCGTCGGTCCGATGTAATTTGCCTCGTCGCGCAGTTGGACCTCGCCGGTATGCAGTCCGATTCGCAGATGGATCGGCGCAAGTGCCGTCAGTTGCAGACCGAGCGCAAACCCGGCCGCGTCGCTCGCCCGGGCGAAGGCGACCACGAAGCTGTCGCCCTCACCCTGTTCGACCGGGCGGACCCCGTTGTGCTCGGTCACCAGGTCCGACACCGCCTGGTCCAGCCGCGTGACGGCGGCGCGCATTTCATCGGGCTGGGTCTGCCATAACCGCGTCGAGCCCTCGACGTCGGCCAGCAGCAACGTCACGGTTCCCGTCGGGAGCTCGCTCAACCCCAAATCGCTCCAGTTCAAACGCAGCGTGTCCGCGCACCGCTCGGTCTCAGTCATGTTAGCCAGCGTGCGTCGATCAGACGCGGCAAACATCAGCAGAATGGCCTATACGTCCGCTCGGCCGCGTCCGCGGAGGATCTACGCGCCTTGACCAATGTTCTTCGCCGGCCGTCATCGCACACTTGGTTCCTCGGACTCAAGGAGGTACAGATGAACAGCCAGACCGGTCTTGCCGGCAACCGCGACTCGATCGACGCCAACTTCACGACGGGCGTGCTGCACGGCCACTACGACAGCCGTTTCGAGGATCTCGTCGCCGCGCTGGCCGACGAAGTCAGCACTGGCGGCGAACTCGGCGCCGCGATCGCCATCGATGTCGGCGGCGACGTCGTCGTGGACATCTGGGGCGGGCATGCCGACAGGGCCAGAACCCGCGAATGGTCGGAAAACACCATCGTCAACGTTTTTTCCAGCACCAAGAACGTGACCGCGCTCGCGGCGCTGATGCTGACCGACCGCGGCCTGCTCGACCCGTTCGCCCCGGTCGCAAAGTACTGGCCCGAGTTCGCCGCCAACGGCAAGCAGGACATCGAGGTGCGCCACATCCTCAGCCACACCTCCGGGATGTCCGGCTGGGAGCCCCCCTTCGCCCTCGAGGACGTCTACGACTGGGGAAAAGCCACTTCTCAGCTTGCCGGCCAGGCGCCGTGGTGGCCACCCGGCACCGCGTCGGGATACCACGCGGTGACCATTGGGCACCTCGTCGGCGAACTGGTCCGCCGAACCACCGGCATGACTCTGAAACACTTTGTGCGACAGGAGATCGCCGAGCCGCTCGGCGCTGACCTGCAGATCGGCGCCCGGCCCGAAGACGACCACAGAATCGCCGAACTGGTCCCGCCGCCTCCGCTGGACGTGCCGCTCGACGCGGTCCCCCATGACCATCCGATGTATAAGACGTTCGCCGCGATCCCGCCCGCCGCGGAGACCGCGCTGGCAGCCGAGACGACGGCGTGGCGCCGAGCTGAGATCGGATCGGCCAACGGACACGCCAACGCGCGTTCGCTGGTCCGCGCCCTGTCCCCGATTTCGTTGGGCGGCACAATCAATGGCGTACGTTTCCTGCGACCCGACACCATCGACCTGATCTTCGAGGAGCAGGCCAACGGCACCGATCTGGTGCTGGCCATGCCGGCACGGTGGGGCATCGGGTTTGCCCTCCCCCATCCGGAGGCGGTGCCCGACATCCCCGACGAGAGGACCTGCTACTGGGGCGGTTGGGGCGGCTCCATGGTGGTGATGAACGTCGACCGCCGCACCACGTTCGCCTATGTGATGAACAAGATGGGACAAGTCACATCGGGCGGAACCGATCGGACGCGGAAATACACCCGGCTGATCTATGAGGCACTCGGCTGACGGTCAATCAGTATGGCCGCCCGCCTTCGGGCATCACGTACTCGGAAATCGGTCCGGAGACGCCGTTGACCGACGTCCCGCCGTTGAGAATGCCCGGCGCCATCTCCAGCATGTTGTTCGGAAACCCGAACTTCGGCTTGGTCAGCTCGTCGAGCCGCGCCAGTTCGTCGGCGCCGAGGCCCACGTCGACGGCGAGGACGTTGTCGTTGAGCTGCGAAAGCCTGCGCGCCCCGATGATGACGGACGAGACGCCAGGCTGCGCGCGCACCCAGGCCAGCGCCACGCTGGCGACGTTCGTCTGGTGGGCCTTGGCGATGAGCTCGAGTTCGTCGACAACGGCGTAGGTCTTGTCGTCGAGGAAGGCGTCGACCATCGCGCCGCGGCCGGAGTCCTGCCGGCCGGCGCTGGCCCGGGTGTACTTGCCGCTCAGCGCGCCGCCCTTGAGCGGCGACCACGGTGTGATGCCGAGGCCGAATTCGGACGCCATCGGAACCAGTTCCTGTTCGATGGAGCGCTCCAGCAGTGAGTACTCGACCTGCAGGCCGACGAAGCTCGACCAGCCGCGGAACCGGGCGATGAGGTTGGCCTGGGCGATCTTCCACGCCGGGGTGTCCGAGACGCCGATGTAGCGGACCTTGCCGGCGCGGACGAGATCGTCGAGCGCCGCCATCGTCTCGTCGATGGGTGTGTTGGCATCCCAGATGTGCAGCCAGTACAGGTCGATGTAGTCGGTTTGCAGACGCCGCAGCGAGTTTTCGCAGGCGTTGATCAGCGACTTGCGGCCCGAGCCGCCGCCGTTGGGATCTCCCGGATACAGGTTGCCGCTGAACTTGGTCGCGATCACCAGGCGATCGCGGCGACCGGCGTCGCGCCCGATGTGGTCACCGATGATCTTCTCGGAGTGGCTTCGGGTGTAGAAGTTGGCCGTGTCGATGAAGTTGCCACCGAGGTCGGTGTATCGATCGATGATCTGTTGAGACTCCTCGACACTGGTGCCCCAGCCGAGGTCCTCGCCGAATGTCATGGCGCCCAGACACAGGGGGCTGACGCGCAGGCCGGAGCGTCCGAGTGTCACGTACTGATCCAGAGGCATGGTGGCCACTTTCTGGTAAATTGTTCGATTATGTGTTTGTTCATTCCTAAACTAGTTTATGTCTGAACGATCTGGCAAGTCGGTGCCAGCGGTCGACCCGGCCAAGATCTGGTCGTTGAACTATCGGGTGCTGCTGTCGGTCATCTCGTGCGCCGAGGCCGACATCTGCGCGCTGGGGCTCGAATCCAAGGAGCTCTTCCTGCTTGCGGAGATCGACGAGCACCCCTATCCGGCCGAACTCGCTGCGGCGTTGAGCATGCCCAAGGCGACGATCACGGTTTACCTCAAACGGCTTGAGGCCGCGGGCTTCGTGCGGCGCCAGATCGACGCCAGCGACCTGCGGCGCCATCGGCTCTTACTCACCCCGGCCGGGCGCAAAGCCGCCACGGACGGGCTGGCGCTGCTGTCCGCGGAGTTCGACAAGCGTCTCGGACGCCTCACCGTCGCGCAGCGGAAAGACCTCAAAAATCTGCTCGAAAAGATTCTGTGAACGCGGGTGCCGTAGGCGTTTGGCGTTTGCCCCGGCTAGTCTGACGTGTCGTGCGAGTCCTGGTGATCGGTTCGGGTGCCCGTGAGCATGCGCTGCTGCTGGCGCTTCGGAAAGACCCGCAGGTCACGGAGCTGTTTGTCGCCCCCGGCAACGCCGGCACCGCCCGGGTCGCCGAGCAGCACGAGGTGGACATCACGTCGGGTTCCGACGTCGTCGCCCTGGCGCGGGAGGTCCGGGCCGACCTGGTGGTCATCGGCCCGGAGGTCCCGCTGGTGTTGGGCGTGGCCGACGCCCTGCGAACGGCCGGCATCGTCTGCTTCGGGCCCAGTAAGGACGCCGCGCGCATCGAAGGGTCCAAGGCGTTCGCCAAGGAGGTCATGGCCGCTGCCGGCGTGCGCACCGCGACCAGCGAAACCGTTGACAGCCCCGCCCATTTGGATGCCGCACTGGACCGGTTCGGGCCTCCTGCGGGCGACCCGGCCTGGGTGGTCAAGGACGACCGGCTGGCCGCCGGCAAGGGCGTCGTGGTGACCGCGGATCGCGGTGTCGCGCGCGCGCACGCCGCCGGGCTGCTCGAGGCGGGGCACCCGGTGCTGCTCGAGTCGTTCCTGGACGGGCCCGAGGTGTCGCTGTTCTGCGTCGTCGACGGTGAAACCGTGGTGCCGCTGCTGCCCGCGCAGGACTTCAAGCGTGTCGGCGACGGCGACACCGGCCCCAACACCGGCGGGATGGGTGCCTACGCGCCGGTGCCGTGGCTTCCCGACGACCTGTACCGCGACATCGTCACCAACATCGTCGAACCCGTTGCGGCTGAGATGGTTCGGCGGGGCTGCCCATTCTGCGGTTTGCTGTACGTCGGGCTGGCGATCACCGGCAAGGGACCGGCGGTGGTCGAATTCAACTGCCGTTTCGGTGATCCCGAGACCCAGGCTGTGCTGGCGTTGTTGGGTTCACCGCTCGGCCAGCTGCTGTACGCCGCGGGTACCGGCAAGCTCGCCGACTTCGGTGAGTTGCGCTGGGAGCAGGGTGCGGCCGTCACGGTGGTATTGGCGGCCGAGAACTATCCCGGCCGTCCCCGCGTCGGCGACGTGGTCGCGGGCTCGGAAACCGAGGGAGTGCTGCACGCGGGTACGGCGCGCCGCGACGACGGAGAGGTCGTCTCCTCGGGCGGTCGGGTGCTGTCGGTGGTGGGCACCGGCCCCGACCTTGCCGCCGCGCGTGCGCAGGCGTATGAGCTGATGGGGTCGATTCGACTGCCCGGCAGCCACTTTCGTGGTGATATCGCGCTGCTGGCCGCTGAAGGCAAGATCAGCGTTCAGTAACCCGCGGCTTGGCCGTCTCGGCGGGGATCGCTGACGGCGAGATATCCGCCGTCGAGCCGCCAGATCGCCTGGCAGCTGCCGAACTGGTTGTAGTCGTCGACCCCGAGCAGGTCGTGCCCGCGACGACGCAATCCGTCGAGGGTCGACGTGGGAAATCCCGGTTCGCAGCTGATCTGCATGCCCTGCACCCAGCGAAACCGGGGACCGTCGCAAGCCGCCTGCGGATTTTGGCCATAGTCGGCGATGCGGACCACGACCTGCACGTGCCCCTGGGGCTGCATCGGCCCGCCCATCACTCCGAAGCTCATCATCGGCGCGCCGTCCTTGGTGACGAAGCCCGGGATGATCGTCTGGAAGGGTCGCTTATTCGGCCCGACCTGATTCGGATGACCTTGATCCGCAACGAAACCCGCTCCGCGGTTCTGCAACGAGACGCCGGTTCCCGGCACCACCACCCCAGACCCGAATCCCATGTAGTTCGACTGGATCATCGACACCATCATCCCCGCAGCATCGGCGGCCGTGAGGTACACGGTGCCGCCGCGGGGAGTGCCCGCCGACGCCGGCTTCGCCTGACGGCGGTCGATCAGGCCGGCCCGCTG